>NZ_JAEX01000032.1 GCF_000519125.1 Desulfocurvus vexinensis DSM 17965 | reverse complement strand
TCGAAGGCCACGAAGGCGCCGCCGCCACGCATGGCGGCGATCTTGGTGATCGCAGCGGTCAGAGTGGTCTTGCCGTGGTCGATGTGACCAATGGTCCCCACGTTGACGTGAGGCTTCTTGCGTTCGAATTTCGCTTTGCCCATGATGGCACCCCCTAATTCTTCTTCATGATTTCTTCAGCCAAGCTCGCCGGAACCCGCTCGTAGTGGTCGAACTGCATGGTGAACGTCGCCCGGCCCTGGGTCTTGGACCGCAGGTCGGTGGCGTAGCCAAACATTTCGGAGAGCGGGACGTTCGCCCGGACGACCTGGGCCCCGGCGCGGGCTTCCATGCTCGAAACACGGCCCCGGCGGGAGTTCAGGTCACCCATGACGTCGCCCAGATAGTCATCGGGCGAGACGACCTCGACAGCCATGATCGGTTCCAGAAGCACGGGGGACGCGCCCCTGAGGGCCTCTTTGACGGCCATGGAGCCGGCGACCTTGAACGCCTGCTCCGAGGAGTCAACCTCATGGTAGGAACCGAAAACCAGGCTGACCTTCACGTCCACCACGGGGTAGCCCGCCATGGTGCCGCAGGTGAGGGCCTCCTGGATGCCTTTATCGACAGCCGGGATGTATTCCTTGGGAATGACACCGCCGGTGATGGCGTTGACGAACTCGTAGCCCTTGGCCGGGTTCGGCTCGACCTCGATGACCACGTGGCCATACTGGCCGCGGCCGCCCGACTGCTTGGCGTACTTGTGGTCCACCTTGTTGGGCTTGGTCAGGGTCTCGCGGTAGGCGACGCGGGGCGCGCCGACGTTGGCGTTGACCGAGAACTCGCGCAGCAGGCGGTCCACGATGATCTCCAGGTGCAGCTCGCCCATGCCGGCGATAAGGGTCTGCCCGGTCTCCTCGTCACCCTTGACGCGGAAGCTCGGGTCTTCCTTGGCCAGCTTGGCCAGGGCGTCGGACAGGGTGTCGCGGTCCGCCTTGGTCTTGGGCTCGATGGCCACCTCGATGACCGGCTCGGGGATGTCCAGGGACTCCAGGATCACCGAGGAGTTCAGGGCGCACAGGGTGTCGCCGGTGGAGGCGTATTTCAGGCCCACGGCGGCGACGATGTCGCCCGCGCCAGCCCACTTGATCTCCTCGCGCTTGTTGGCGTGCATCTTGAGCAGTCGCCCGATGCGCTCCTTCTTGCCGCTGGCGGCGTTGACCACGGTCATGCCGGACTCGACAAAGCCGGAGTAGATGCGCAGGAAGGTCAGGTGCCCGACGTAGGGGTCGGAGAACAGCTTGAAAGCCAGGGCGGCCAGCGGCTTGGAGTCGTCGCAGTCGCAGACGACCTCGGACCCGTTGTCGGGGTTCACGCCGCGCATGGCCGGGATGTCCACCGGCGAGGGCAGGTAGTCCACCACGGCGTCCAGCAGGGGCTGCACACCCTTGTTCTTGAAGGCCGAGCCGCACAGCACGGGCACGATGGTCATGCTGGTGGTCGCCTTGCGCACCCCGGAGATGAGCTCCGCCTCGGTCAGCTCTTCGCCGCCGAGGTACTTCTCCATGAGCACGTCATCCTCTTCGGCGATGGCGTCCAGCATTTCCTGGCGCATGGTCTCGTAGACGTCGAGCAGGTCTTCGGGGATCTCCACGAAGCTGTAGCTGGCGCCCATGGACTGGTCGTCGAAGATGATCGCCTTGCCGCGGATGAGATCCACCACGCCGCGGTACTCGTCCTCGGAGCCGATGGGGATCTGCAGCGGCACGGGCTTGGCGCCCAGGCGGCTCTTGATCATGTCGCAGCAGCGGAAGAAGTCCGCGCCCACGCGGTCCATCTTGTTGACAAAGCAGATGCGGGGCACCTTGTAGCGGTCGGCCTGGCGCCAGACGGTCTCGGACTGCGGCTCCACGCCGGCCACGGCGTCGAACACCGCCACGGCACCGTCGAGCACGCGCAGGGAACGCTCGACTTCCATGGTGAAGTCCACGTGCCCGGGGGTGTCGATGATGTTGATACGGTGCTCACGCCAGTGGCAGGTGGTGGCGGCGGAAGTGATGGTGATGCCGCGCTCCTGCTCCTGCTCCATCCAGTCCATGGTGGCCTGGCCGTCGTGAACTTCACCGATCTTGTGGGAAACACCGGTATAGAAGAGAATCCGCTCGGTAGTCGTAGTCTTGCCCGCATCAATGTGGGCCATGATACCGATGTTTCTCTGTTTCGGAATGGGGACAACTCGTGCCACTGTAAACTCCAAGCCCTACCAGCGGTAGTGCGCGAACGCCTTGTTGGCGTCGGCCATGCGGTGGGTGTCTTCCTTCTTTTTCACGGCGCCGCCACGGTTGCCGTAGGCTTCCAGCAGCTCGCCCGACAGACGGGCGACCATGCCCTTCTCGCCCCGGGAGCGGGCGTAGTTGATCAGCCAACGGATGGCCAGGGCCACACCGCGCTCGGGGCGCACCTCCACGGGAACCTGGTAGGTGGCGCCGCCCACGCGACGGGATTTGACCTCGACGTGCGGCTTGACGTTGTCCAGGGCCTTCTCGAAAGCCCGGATGGGATCCTCCTGGGCCTTTTCGCCGAGGATCACCAGGGACTTGTAGAAAATGGTCTCAGCCGTGCTTTTCTTGCCGTCGAACATGAGCCGGTTGATGAACCGGGCGGCCAGCACGCTGTGATAAATCGGATCAGGCAGCACTTCCCTCTTGGGAACGGGACCTTTTCTGGGCATTGACCTCTACTCCCTTCGTTACTTCGGGCGCTTGGCGCCGTACTTGGAACGGCTCTTGCGACGGTCGGCGACACCGGAGGTATCCAGGGTGCCGCGGATGATGTGGTACCGCACGCCGGGCAGGTCCTTGACGCGGCCCCCGCGGATCATGACCACGGAGTGCTCCTGCAGGTTGTGGCCCTCGCCCGGGATGTACGAAGTGACCTCGATGCCGTTGGTCAGACGCACGCGGGCGACCTTGCGCAAAGCCGAGTTCGGCTTCTTGGGGGTCGTGGTGTACACGCGGGTGCACACGCCGCGGCGCTGCGGGCATTCCTGCAGGGCCGGAGTCTTCTTTCTCTTGAGCTGCAAATTCCGCTTCTTGCGGACCAACTGATTGATGGTCGGCATCAAGCTCCTCCATCCTGATTTACGGCTCGGGCGGCGCGACCGGCACGCCCGTTGCCCCACGGATCGGCGTCTCTCTGGTCCCGGCACTTCCGGCCATTCGACGCCAGCCTCAAAAACTTGAAAAGAGCAGGGGGAAGACTCCCCCTGCTCTTAATATGCAAGGATATCTTCCACTCCCAGAGGATCCCCGCAGGGATCGATGAGCAGCGGACGTCCGCCCCGGTCAGGGCGGTATGTTCCAACTCACAGCCGCGTATCAATAGAGGACGCGCCCGGGCCTGTCAAGCATTTCCAGAAAAAAGATTGCGCCGCACGGCCACGCCCCGCCCCCGGCGGAAAAGGCCCGCGCGAAACCTCCCCCCCCAGGCGGCGCCAGGCCGCAGCCGCCCCGAAATCCCCGGACGAACCGCCTCCGGCCGCCGAGTTTCCGGCCGCCGACGAAACAGACCGCCCCCAACGCCCCGGAGCCCATTTCCCTTCGCGGTGCCCTGCCCCCGGGGAGCAGTCCGCCCCGTGCGCCAGCCGCGCCCCCACCCGCCGGGTGGTCCTGCCGCCGGAGACAGCCCGCCGCGCCACCCCGGGCCCGGCGGCAACGCCCAAAAAAAGCGGGGGGCCGCAGCCCCCCGCCATGGTTCGTGTCGCGCCCGCAGGCGGCCTAGAACCCGCCGTCGATGAGCAGCGGGCTGTCCTCCAGGTCCTCCAGGAACTTGTCGGGCTTCTCGGGCTGCTCGGGCACGGCGATGTCGCAGTCCATGTAGCGGCGGTAGCCCGTCCCGGCGGGGATGAGCCGCCCGACGATGACGTTCTCCTTCAGGCCGCGCAGGCTGTCGGACTTGCCCATGAGCGACGCCTCGGTGAGCACCTTGGTGGTCTCCTGGAAGGAAGCCGCGGAGATGAAGGAGTCCGTGGTCAGCGAGGCCTGGGTGATGCCCAGCACCAGCGGCTCGGCCACGGCGGGCTTGAGGCCCATCTTGAGTACCTTGCGGTTCTCTTCGCCGAAGCGGTACTTGTCCACGTGCTCGCCAGCCAGGAAGCTGGTCTCGCCCGGGTCGAGGATGTTCACCTTGCGCAGCATCTGGCGCACGATGATCTCGATGTGCTTGTCGTTGATGGTCACGCCCTGGAAGCGGTACACGTCCTGGATTTCTTCCACCAGGTAGTTGGCCAGGTGCTTCTCGCCCTTGATGGCCAGGATGTCGTGCAGCTCGGGGTGGCCCTCGGTGAGCAGCTCGCCCGCCTCCACGAAGTCGCCCTCGGTGACGGTGATGTGCTTGCCCTTGGGGATCAGGTATTCGCGCGGCTCGCCGACCTCGGGGGCGACGATGATCTTGCGCTTGCCCTTGCTCTCCGGGCCGTAGGACACGATGCCGTCGATCTCGGAGACCACGGCCAGGTCCTTGGGCTTGCGGACTTCGAACAGCTCGGCCACGCGGGGCAGACCGCCGACGATGTCCTTGGTCTTGGAGGTTTCGCGCGGCTTGCGGGCGATGATGTCGCCGGCGCCGATGCGGTCGCCGTCCTGGACCATGAGGATGGCGCCCACGGGCAGCGGATAGTGGGCCTTGGTGCCCTGGGAGCCGGGGCGCAGCTTCACCTCGCCCGCGTCGTCCACGATGGCGATGCTGGGCTTGAAGTTGGTGGTGCGGTACTCCATGATCGTCAGACTGGTGCGCATGGTGGCGTCGTCCAGGTTTTCCTGGACGGTCTTGCCCTCGACGATGTCGTGGAAGCGGACCACGCCCTCCACGTCGGAGACGAAGGGCTCGTTGAAGGGGTCCCACTCGGCCAGCACGGTGCCCTTGCGCACCTCCTGCCCGGCCTCCACGTGCAGCACGGCGCCCGAGGGCAGCACGTACTTCTCGCGCTCGCGGCCCTCCTCGTCCACCACGCCCACCTGGCCGGACTTGCCCATGACCATGGCCCGGCCGTCCTTGTTCTTGACGACCTTCACGCGCGACAGGATGACCCGCCCGCTGTGCTGGGCGATGTGCGAGGACTGCTCGACCTCCTTGGAGGCCGTGCCGCCGATGTGGAAGGTGCGCATGGTCAGCTGGGTGCCGGGCTCGCCGATGGACTGGGCGGCGATGATGCCCACGGTCTCGCCGACGTTGACCACGTGGCCCCGGGCCAGGTCGCGGCCGTAGCAGGTGGAGCACACCCCGTGCTGGCTGCGGCAGGTCAGGCCCGAGCGGATGGTCACCGAGCTGACCCCGGCCCGCTCGATGGCCTGGGCGAGGGTCTCGTCGATGAGCACCCCGGCGGGCACGATGACCTCGCCGGTCTCGGGATGGACCACGGGGTGCAGGGCCGTGCGGCCCAGCACGCGCGCCGAGAGCTTCATCTTGATGTCGCCGGCCTTGATCAGGTCGCCGACCTCAAGGCCGTCCACGGTGCCGCAGTCGATCTCGGAGACGATCACGTCCTGGGCCACGTCCACCAGGCGGCGGGTCAGGTAGCCGGAGTTGGCCGTCTTGAGGGCGGTGTCGGCCAGACCCTTGCGTGCGCCGTGGGTGGAGATGAAGTACTGCAGCACCGAGAGCCCCTCGCGGAAGCTCGAGGTGATGGGCGTCTCGATGATCTCGCCCGAGGGCTTGGCCATCAGGCCGCGCATGCCCGCCAGCTGGCGCATCTGGTCCACGTTGCCGCGCGCGCCGGAGTTGGCCATCATGAAGATGGGGTTGAAGCTGGAGTTCTTCTCCACCTTGCCCGTCTTCTCATCGGTGATGAGGTCGATGGACATCTCCTGCATCATCTCGCGCGACACGTCGTTGGTCGCCTTGGTCCACACGTCGATGACCTTGTTGTACTTCTCCGTGCGGGTGATGATGCCGTCGCGGTACTGGGACTCGATGGTGTCCACCTCGTCGGTGGAATCCTTGAGGATCGTGTACTTGCTGTCGGGGATGCGCAGGTCCTTGACGCCGACGGTGACGCCGGCGCGGGTGGCGTATTCGTAGCCCAGGTCCTTGAGCTTGTCGCACAGGATGACCGTGGCCTTGGTGCCCGCCACGCGGTAGGTCTCGCCCACCAGGCGTTTGATGTTGCCCTTGTCCAGCAGGCAGTTGACCATCTCGAAGGGCACCTCGTCGGGCAGCAGTTCGGAGACGATCATCCGGCCCGGGGTGGTGCGCACCATGCGCCCGTCCATGCGCACCTCGATGCGCGAGTGCAGCTCGACCACCCCGGCGTCCAGGGCGGCGATGACTTCCCACTTGTCGGAGAAGTGCTTGCCCTCGCCCTTTTCGAAGGAGCGCTCGGCGGTGAGGTAGTACAGCCCGAGCACGATGTCCTGGCTGGGCACGATGATGGGCGAGCCGTTGGCCGGGGACAGGATGTTGTTGGTGCTCATGAGCAGCACGCGGCACTCGATCTGCGCCTCCACGGACAACGGGACGTGCACGGCCATCTGGTCGCCGTCGAAGTCCGCGTTGTAGGCCGAGCAGACCAGCGGGTGCAGCTGGATGGCCTTGCCCTCCACCAGGGTCGGCTCGAAGGCCTGGATGCCCAGGCGGTGCAGGGTCGGGGCGCGGTTGAGCAGGATGGGGTACTCGCGCACCACCTCCTCGAGGATATCCCAGACCACCAGGTCCTCGCGCTCGACCATCTTCTTGGCGCTCTTGATGGTCGTGGCCAGGCCCCGCTCCTCCAGCTTGGAGTAGATGAAGGGCTTGAACAGCTCAAGGGCCATTTTCTTGGGCAGGCCGCACTGGTGCAGCTTGAGCTTGGGGCCGACGACGATGACCGAGCGGCCCGAATAGTCCACGCGCTTGCCCAGCAGGTTCTGGCGGAAGCGGCCCTGCTTGCCCTTGATCATGTCGGACAGGGACTTGAGCGGGCGACCGTTGGTGCCGGTGATGGCCCGGCCCCGGCGCCCGTTGTCGAACAGGGCGTCCACGGCCTCCTGGAGCATGCGCTTTTCGTTGCGGATGATGATGTCCGGTGCGCCCAGCTCCAGCAGCCGTTTGAGGCGGTTGTTGCGGTTGATCACGCGGCGGTACAGGTCGTTGAGGTCCGAGGTGGCGAAGCGTCCGCCGTCCAGGGGCACCAGGGGCCGCAGCTCGGGCGGGATGACCGGCACGACCTCGAGGATCATCCACTCGGGCTTGTTGCCCGACTCCAGGAAGGCCTCGACGATCTTCAGGCGCTTGGTGAGCTTCTTCTTCTTGGTCTGCGAGCGGGTGGACAGGGACTCCTCGCGCAGCTCGGCGCGCAGGGCCTCCAGGTTCAGCTCCTCCAGCAGGCCGCGAATGGCCTCGGCGCCCATGCCGACCTTCACGGCGTCCTCGCCGTAGTGGTCCATGACCTGGTAGTACTGCTCCTCGGAGATGATCTGGTACTTGGTCAGGCTGGTGGCGCCGGGATCAAGCACAATGAACGAGTCGAAGTACAGCACCTTCTCCAGGTCGGCCATGGTCATGTCGAGCAGGGTGCCGATCTTGGAAGGCAGGGTCTTGAGGAACCAGATGTGGGCCACGGGCGCGGCCAGCTCGATGTGGCCCATGCGCTCGCGGCGGACCTTGGAGGCGATGACCTCCACGCCGCACTTTTCGCAGACGATGCCCCGGTGCTTCATGCGCTTGTACTTGCCGCAGTTGCACTCATAGTCCTTCACGGGGCCGAATATCTTGGCGCAGAACAGGCCGTCGCGCTCGGGCTTGAAGGTCCGGTAGTTGATGGTCTCCGGCTTCTTGACCTCACCGAAGGACCACTCCCGGATCTTCTCGGGCGAGGCCAGGGAAATCTGGATGGAATTGAGCATCCGGCTGCCCTGTGCGGCAACCGCGCTCCCTCTCATGGCGAACAGATCATCCAAGGACATTGATCCACCTCGCGAACTTGCTGGTTTCAAATATGGCCATCGCCGGGCGGCTTCGCGAGAGAAGCCGCCCGGCGGGTCGTGACGCTGCTACTGCTGCCGCACCCCGGCGGGTTTTTTCTTCTCGTCGTGGTGCAGGTGCACGTCCAGCCCCAGGGCCATCAGCTCCTTGACCAGGACGTTGAAGGACTCGGGGAGTCCGGCCTCGAGGAAGTTCTCGCCCTTGACGATCTTCTCGTACATCTTCACGCGCCCGGCCACGTCGTCGGACTTGACGGTGAGGAACTCCTGGAGCAGGTAGGCCGCGCCGTAGGCCTCCAGGGCCCAGACTTCCATCTCGCCCAGGCGCTGGCCGCCGAACTGGGCCTTGCCGCCCAGGGGCTGCTGCGTGACCAGGGAGTAAGGGCCCGTGGAGCGCGCGTGGATCTTCTCGTCCACCAGGTGGTGCAGCTTGAGCATGTACATGGTGCCCACGGTGACGCGGTTCTTGAAGGGCACGCCGGTGCGCCCGTCGTAGAGCACGGACTTGCCGTCCTCGGGCAGCTTGGCCTTGCCCAGCAGCCCCCAGATCTCCTCCTCCGTGGCGCCGTCGAAGACCGGGGTGCGGGTGACGATGCCGCCGCGCAGGCGCTTGACGGTCTCCACCAGCTCCTCGTCGTCCATGGCGTCCACCAGGGCGGCGACTTCGGCGGAGTCGAAGACCTCCTTGACCTGACGGCGCAGCTCGGCCAGATGCGCGCCCGAGTCGTACAACTCGGCCAGCTGGTAGCCCAGCTCGGCGGCGGCCCAGCCCAGGTGCGTCTCCATGATCTGCCCGATGTTCATGCGCGAAGGCACGCCCAGGGGGTTGAGCACGATGTCCACGGGGCGGCCGTCGGCGAAGAAGGGCATGTCTTCCAGGGGCAGGATGTTGGACACGACGCCCTTGTTGCCGTGGCGTCCGGCCATCTTGTCGCCCACGGCCAGCTTGCGCTTCACCGCGAGGTAGACCTTGACCATCTTGATGACGCCCGGGGGCAGGTCATCGCCCTCGGTGACCTTGCCGCGCTTGGTCTCGTAGATATCCTTCACGAACCGCAGCTGGCGGGCGTAGTCGTCCAGCGCCTCGGCCACGGCGTCGTTGACTTCCTTGGCCTTGAACAGCCCGGCCAGCTTCTTGACCGGAATCTCGGCGTAGACCGTCTCGTTGATGGTCTGCCCGGCCTCGGCCAGCACCTCGCCCTTCTTCTTGCCGGGCACGCTGGCGGCGATCTGCTTGCCGCGCACCACGTCCCACAGGCGACCGCGGGTGGCGTCCTCCAGGGCGGCGGCGTGCTGGGTTTCCTTGCGGTCCAGCCGCGCCAGCTCCCAGTCCTCGATTTCCTTGGTGCGGTCGTCCTTCTCGCCCGAGCGGCGGTTGAAGACCTTCACGTCGATGACCGTGCCCTCGATGCCCGGCGGCACCTTGAGGGAGGTGTTCTTCACGTCGCGGGCCTTGTCGCCGAAGATGGCGCGCAGCAGCTTTTCCTCGGGGGTCAGCTGGGTCTCGCCCTTGGGGGTGATCTTGCCCACCAGGATGTCGTCGGGCTTGACGTTGGCGCCGATGCGGATGATGCCCGACTCGTCGAGGTTGCGCAGCATCTCCTCGCCGACGTTGGGGATATCGCGGGTGACCTCCTCGGGGCCGAGCTTGGTGTCGCGGGCAACGAGCTCGAACTCCTCGATGTGCACCGAGGTGAACACGTCTTCCTTGACCACGCGCTCGGAGATGAGGATGGAGTCCTCGAAGTTGTAGCCGCACCAGGGCATGAAGGCCACGGTGAGGTTCTTGCCCAGGGCCAGCTCGCCGTCCTGGATGCCGGGGCCGTCGGCCAGCACGTCGCCCTTCTTCACGCGCTGCCCGGGCACCACGCGGGGCTGCTGCCCGAAGCAGCTGTTCTGGTTCGACTTGTGGAACTTGAGCAGGTCGTAGCTCTTGACCCCGCCCGAAGGCAGGCCCAGGCCCTGGCCCTCGTCGTACTGCACCACCACGCGCTCGGCGTCGGAGAAGTGGATCACGCCGTCGCCCTGAGCCAGCAGGCAGGCGCCGGAGTCGCGGGCCACGGTCAGCTCCATGCCGGTGCCCACGATGGGCATCTCGCTGCGCAGAAGCGGCACGGCCTGGCGCTGCATGTTCGAGCCCATGAGGGCGCGGTTGGCGTCGTCGTGCTCCAGGAAGGGAATGAGCGCGGCGGAGATGGACACGATCTGGCTGGGCGAGATGTCCATGAGGGTGATTTCCTCGTTGGGCATCAGGGTCGGGTCGCCGGACACGCGGGCGTTGACCAGCGGGTTGACGAAACGGCCCTGTTCGTCCAGCAGCGCGTTGGCCTGGGCAATGACCTCGTCGGCCTCCATGGAGGCGTCGAGGTACTTGATCTCGTCGGTAACCTGGCCTGCACGCACGATGCGGTACGGGGTCTCGATGAAGCCGAAATCGTTGACGCGCGAGTGCGTGGTCAGCGAGACGATGAGGCCGATGTTCGGACCTTCGGGCGTCTCGATGGGGCAGATGCGCCCGTAGTGCGACACGTGCACATCGCGGACCTCGAAGCCCGCGCGCTCACGGGTCAGGCCGCCGGGACCCAGAGCCGACAGGCGGCGCTTGTGGGTCACTTCCGACAGCGAGTTGGTCTGGTCCATGAACTGCGACAGCTGCGAGGTGCCGAAGAACTCCTTGAGCACGGCGGCCACGGGCTTGGGGTTCACCAGGTCGTGGGGCATGAGGGTCGCCACTTCCTGCAGGCTCATGCGCTCCTTGATGGCACGCTCCATGCGCACCAGCCCGATGCGGTACTGGTTTTCCACCAGCTCGCCCACGGGGCGCACGCGGCGGTTGCCCAAGTGGTCGATGTCGTCCGCCGGGCCGCGGGTGTCCTTGAGCTTCACCAAGTGGAGGATGGCCCGCAGGATGTCCTCGTTGGTCAGGGTCTTGTGGTCCAGGGGCAGCTCGAGGCCCAGGCGCGAGTTGAGCTTGTAGCGGCCCACGCTGGACAGGTCGTAGTAGTCCGCGTTGCGGAACAGGTTCTCGAAGAAGGTGGCCGCGATCTCGGGAGTCGGCGGCGAGCTGGGCCGCAGGCGGCGGTAGATCTCGATCTGCGCGGCGGTGGTGTCGGCGATCTTGTCCAGCATCAGGGTGTCGCGCATGGAGGACGAACGGTCCGCCCCGCGGGTGTAGAGCACGGGGATGCGCTTGACGCCAGCGGCCTCAAGGCGCTCGGCCAGCTCGGAGGACAGGGCCTCGGCGGCCGTGGCCAGCACCTCGCCGGTCTTGGGGTCGGCCAGGTCCTGGGCCAGGAACAGCGTCTCCATCTGGCCGGGATCGACCTCGTAGCACTCCACCTTGTTCTTGAGGAACAGCTTCCACACGCGCTTGTTGATGGGCTTGCCCGCGCCCACCAGCACCTCGCCGTCGGCAGCCGTCACGTCGGCGTAGGCCGTTTCCTTGCTGAAGAGCTCCTCGGTCACCTCGCGCAGCAGGCGGCCCTTGTCCAGGCGGTAGTACTCGGTCTCGTAGAAGTAGGCCAGGATCTCGGCGCTGGTCATGCCCATGGCCTTGAACAGGATCGTGGCGGGCATCTTGCGGCGGCGGTCGATGCGCACGTGCAGGATGTCCTTGTGATCGAAGTCGAAATCGAGCCACGAGCCGCGCATGGGGATGACGCGACAGCTGTAGAGCACGCGGCCGCTGGAGTGGGTCTTGCCCGAGTCGTGCTCGAAGATGATGCCCGGCGAGCGCTGGAGCTGGTTGACAATGACGCGCTCGGTGCCGTTGATGATGAAGGTGCCCTTGTCGGTCATCAGCGGCAGGGTGCCGAAATAGATGTCCTGTTCCTTGATGTCGCGGATGGTCCGGCTCTGGGTGTCCTCGTCCACGTCATAGACCACCAGGCGCACCGTGATGCGCACCGGGGCCTCGAAGGTCAGGCCCTTGGAAATGCACTCCGCCTCGTCGTACTTGGGGGTGCCGATATCGTAGCTGACGTACTCCAGACTGGCGGTCTTGTTGAAGTCCTCGATGGGAAACACCGACCGGAACACGGCCTCCAGGCCCTCGTCGCGACGCCCGGCGGGGGGCAGGTCGAGCTGCAGGAAGCGGTGGTAGGAGTCCACCTGGAGGTTGAGCAGGTTGGGGACGGGATGCTTCGAGGCGATCTTGCCGAATTTCTTCGTAAGCTGGACCATCTTTCCCTCTCAGACGGAGATATTTCAACCAAGGCCCTGGAGCTGGCACGCAGTCGGCCCAGGAGCGGTACTACTGGCAAATCAACCGGTTATAAGGAAAAAAGGAAAGCGCCCAAGCCCTGAGCGCCAAGCGGAGGACGCACCTGTGCCACCACAGTGCAGCCAAGAGACATGACCTAGCTGTCGCTTCATATTTTGATAGTGGAGGCCCGATGCACACGACACGAAGAGTGAAGGGATAACCGAGGGCGCGTCAAAGCGCAAGAAAAAAATTTCACCGTGCGTGGATTTCTCAAAACGAGGGAGCGCGGCACCCCGGGGGGCGCCGCGCTCCGTGATCCCCAAAGGGGAAAGCTACTTGACTTCGACTTCAGCGCCAGCCTCTTCGAGCTGCTTCTTGGCCTCGGCGGCCTCGTCCTTGGACACGCCTTCCTTGATGGAAGCCGGGGCACCGTCAACCTTCTCCTTGGCCTCCTTGAGGCCAAGGCCGGTCAGAGCGCGCACGGCCTTGATGACGGCGATCTTGTTGCCGCCAGCGCTCTTGAGGATGACGTCGAACTCGGTCTTCTCTTCCTCGGCGGCAGCCTCGGCGCCAGCGCCAGCGGGCATGACGGCCATGGCCATGGCCGGAGCGGCGGCGGACACGCCGAACTTCTCCTCCAGCTCGGAGATGAACTGGGAGAGCTCCAGGACGGTCATATTGGCGATGAACTCGACAACCTGATCTTTGGTGATGTCAGCCATTGTCATTTCTCCTTGAGTGCTTTGGCTCGTAGAATCGTGTACGAAGTTGTTGGGAAAGGACCCGGGAACCTACGCGGCTTCCTTCTGTTCCTTGATGGCGGCAAGCGCATACAGGAACTTCCGCTGCAGGTTCGCAAACAGACACACGAAGTTGGTGGGCACGGCGTTCATGGTGCCGAGCAGCCTGGCAAGCAGCTCGGGCTTGCTGGGCAGCTTGGCCAGTTCCTTCACGCCCTCGGCGTCGAGGAACTTGCCCTCCAGGCTCGCGAAGCGGAAGTCGAACTTCTTGCTCTTCTTCGCGAAGTCGGAGATGGTTTTCGCCGCGGCCACCGGGTCTTCGTAGCCAAATGCGACAGCGCAGTTCGCCTTGAGATGGTCCTTCAGAACCTCATGCGGTCCGCCTTCCACGGCAATGCGGGCCAGGGTGTTCTTCACAACCTGGTACTTGACCCCCGCCTTGCGCAGCTCGACGCGCAGTTCAGTCAGCTCTTCGACTTTGAGGCCCTGGAAGTCCGTCACGATGGCGATGCTGGCGCCGTTCGCCTTGGCTCGCAGATCGCTGATGATCTCAGCTTTCTGTGCCCTGTTCACCGCATTCTCCTTGGACTGAGGGTTCAAACCGAAGGCGAGCCAAAGCATGGTCTCGACGGGAAATTAAGGGGCAGGCCCCACCCGTTGTCTCCGACTCGTCTTCTTCAACACACCGGCCAGCGCCCGCGGCGCCGGACCGTATCGTCACCGCCCGCCCCCGCAGGGGCGGACGGTTGCGCGCTGCCTTCTCCGCTAGCCCTCGAGGAACTTGCGGATGCTCAGCGGATCGACCTTGACGCCGGGGCCCATGGTGGTGGCCACGGTCAGGGTCTGCATGTAGGTGCCCTTGGCCGAGGCGGGCTTCAGGCGGTTGACCTGCTCGATGAGCGCCTTCAGGTTGTCCAGCAGCTTGGCCGGACCGAAGGAGACCTTGCCCACCGGGGCGTGCAGCACGCCAGCCTTGTCCACCTTGAACTCGACCTTGCCGGCCTTGAGCTCGGAGACGGCCTTACCGATCTCGAAGGTCACGGTGCCGGTCTTGGCGTTGGGCATGAGCCCGCGCGGGCCGAGCACGCGGCCGATCTGGCCGACCTTGCCCATCATGTCCGGGGTGGCCACGGCCTTGTCGAAGTCCAGCCAGCCGCCCTTGACCTTCTCGATCAGGTCGTCGCCGCCCACGAAGTCGGCCCCGGCCTCGCGGGCCTCGGCCTCCTTGTCGCCCTGGCAGAAGGCGGCGATGCGCACCGTCTTGCCCAGGCCGTGGGGCAGCGACACGGCGCCGCGCACCATCTGGTCGGAGTACTTGGGATCGACGCCAAGGTTGATGGCGACGTCCACGGTCTCGTCGAACTTGGCAAAGGAGGACTCCACGGCGAGCTTCATGCCGTCGGGCAGCTCGTACTTGACGGCGGAGTCGATGGCCTTCGCGGCGTTTCTGAATTTCTTTCCATGTCTGGGCATAGTCTGGTCCTCTATTCGATAACGTCGATACCCATGCTGCGGGCGGTGCCGGCGATGGTCCGCGCGGCGGCGTCAATGTCCTTGGCCGTCAGGTCGGGCATTTTCAGCTCGGCGATCTCACGGACCTGGCTCATGGTCACCTTGCCGACCTTGTTGCGGTTGGGCTCGCCAGACCCCTTGTCCAGCTTGGCGGCCTTGAGCAGCAGGATCGGCGCCGGGGGGGTCTTGGTGATGAAGGTGAAGGAGCGGTCGGCAAAGGCGGTGATCTCCACGGGGATGATCATGCCCTTCTGCTCCAGGGTCCGGGCGTTGAACGCCTTGCAGAACTCCATGATGTTCAGGCCGTGCTGACCCAGGGCGGGACCGACCGGCGGGGACGGGTTGGCCGCCCCTGCGGGAATCTGGAGCTTGATTTTCGCCAAAACTTTCTTGGCCATTGTTACACCCTCGAATCGTTTATCAGCTTAAGAAATCCCGATGCCAGGACCGCCCGGCTAGCCCTTGCTGACCTGGACGAAATCCAGTTCCACAGGGGTCTGCCGCCCGAAGATGGACACCGAGACGCGCAGCTTGCCCTTGTCGTAGTTGACATCCTCGACAACGCCGTTGAAACCGGAGAACGGCCCGTCGATGACGCGGACCTCGTCGCCGCGCTCGAACTTGAACTTCGGACGGGGCTGCTCCTGGCGCTGCTCCATCATCTTGAGAATCTTCTCGGCCTCGCTGTCGCGCATGGGCGCCGGGCGCGACTTGCCGCCCACGAACCCCGTGACCCGCGAAATGGACTGCACCAGATGCCAGGACTCGTCGGTCAACACCATCTTGAGCATCACGTACCCGGGATAGAACTTCCGGGTGGAAGTCTTCTTCTCCCCCTTGACCAGCTCGATGACGCGCTCGGTGGGCATGACCACCTCTTCGATCTGGCCCTTGTCCTGACCGGTGCGCATCATCTCACGGATGGTCTGCTCCACGCGCTGCTCGAAGCCCGAGTAGGTATGCACGATATACCAGCGCGCCTTGGGGGTGGATTGGATCTCTTCAGTCATGTGACGCTCGCTTGCGGCTAGGCCGCGCTAGGAAAGAATGGCCCCGATAGCCTTGGCCAGGCCGAAATCCACCAGGCCCAGGAACAGGGACATGAAGAAAACCATCACCAGCACCGCGATGCTGGTGGCGACGGTCTCCTTGCGCGTGGGGAAGGTGACCTTCTTCATCTCCGCGACGGACTGGTCGAAGAACTCCCGCAGCTGCTGGACCTTTCCGGGCTCCGCCGGGGCGGCCTTGGCGGCCTTGGGGCCCTTGGGGGCCTTGGGGGCTTTGGCGGCGTCCTGGGCGGTCTCGGCGCTTTGTGCTTTCTGGTTCGCCATGGGTTTTCCTTCCGATGGAAAAATAAGTGGCAGGGCAGGAGGGATTCGAACCCCCAACATCCGGTTTTGGAGACCGGCGCTCTAGCCGTTAGAGCTACTGCCCTGCATCGTATGGAGCCTCTGGGAGGGCGCGCGGGGCCGGGCCAACCCGGCCCCGCACACTATCCCTGTTGAAGCATCCTGTCTACGAGCACGTTGTATGACGCCCTCGCAGACCGGGCCCTACTTGGACTCCTTGTGAACGGTATGCTTCTTGTCGAACGGGCAGTACTTCTTCAGTTCGATGCGGCCCGTCGTGTTCTTCTTGTTCTTCATCGTCGAATAGTTGCGACGCTTGCACTCGGTGCAGGCGAGCTGGACCTTGACTCGCATGATTTACTCCACGATCTCGGAGACGACGCCCGCGCCCACGGTACGGCCACCCTCACGGATGGCGAAGCGCAGGCCGAGCTCCATGGCGATGGGAGCGAT
>NZ_JAEX01000031.1 GCF_000519125.1 Desulfocurvus vexinensis DSM 17965 | reverse complement strand
GGACGAAATCGCCTTCCTGGGCATCAAGAGTTCTCCGTCCTATGTGCGTGAGCCGCAGGGCAACGGGATCGCGGAGCGCTTCGTGCGCACCCTCAAGGAAAACCTGCTCTGGGTCAGGCACTTCGACACGGTTGAAGAACTGAGACTGGCCCTGCTGGAATTCAAGGAAACCTACAATCGGGAATGGATCGTTGGCCGACACGGGTACAAGACCCCGGCCCAGGTCAGAAAGGAGCAGACCGCCCCGGTGTCAATAGCGGCCTGATTAGCGCAAATGAGTGTCCAAAAAACTGTAGACCGCTACAGTCCTCGATGATGGAAATCGCCTCGTTGAGCGCCTCCTCGGTGAGTGTCGCGCCGGTCACCTCCACGGTGTTGGCCGCGGGCACGGCCGCCGAAAGCACCGTAATGGTCCGCTTGTCGATCTCCTTGCGGATTTCGTCCGCGGCCGAGGTCTGGATGTCCATCAGGGTGCCGATGTTGCCGTTCTTGAGCACCGAGACGTCGACCATAGGCGCGGAGTGAATGCGGTTAGTGGGAAACTCCACTTCGTCCTTGCCGACTTCCTGCTCCTGAGCCTCGCCCTCGGTGGAAATCCAGTAGGCCTTGACCTTTGGTTTTTTCTGGTAGAGAGGACGCTCGCCCTTGGGCAGGGTGTGCTTCGTGAGCAACAGCGAAGAGATCTCCTTGCGTTTGATTTCCTGTTCGATGGGCTCGGCGATGGCCGCGGCCAGCGCGCGCATCCCATCGGGGGACTCGAGCGCTTCGGACATCAGGCGCGCCATCGTCTCCATGTATTCCTGGCTGTGCACGTTCATGCGGATCGTCTCCATATCGTTTTCCTCCTGTAATCAGATGAGCAGCCGGAACTTGATCGTTCCGCCGGAGACGGAGACGGCCCGGGCGATGACTTCCTCGCCCGCCTGCACGCCCGCGGTGAGTTTGCCGTTGGCCGAAACTTTCAGGTCGTCGCCGGGATTCACGGTCCCTTCGAAGACGTCGGTCTCGTAGACACCGCCCATGCAGTAGATGCCGGGCATCTCTCCGTTCTTGTAATCCTTGATCAGAATGCCGAACGACTTGGCCGTCGGCGTGGTGTTCACGGCGAAGAGGTCGTTGCCGACGATCCTCACCACCTGGCCGAGTTGGCCGTCGCCCTGCAGGTAGCCGTCGCCGTATGCGAGGCCCCGATGATTGGGATTGATGAAAGCCATGGTCATTCCTCCTTTGTCAGTTGGTCGAAACCGGTTCGCCGGTCGCCGTAGCCACTCGCTGCCGGTAGGCGGCCATGAAGCCGCTCTTCAGCCGATCCTCGAGACTCGTCTTTTTGTCTTCCACGTCCTTCGGACGGACACCTGCGTCGCTGCGAAGGGGCGGATCGTCGCCCCCGGATGAAGCCTTCGCGGTTTCCGCTCCGGCTCCTCGGTCCTTGGCGTCCTTGTCGTCGGCGTGAGCGCGGGGCCCGGCCTTCAGCATCCGCTCGAAAGCGGCTTCGCTGGCGGCGAAGGCATCGTCGGAAAGTCCGGCCAAACGGATCAGTTCCTGCTCGCGCTCCTCGTCGGACTCGAAGGACAGGCCGTTTTTCTCGATCTTGCGCAGAAGCTTCTGTGCCCGGCTCCGGTTCGCGGCGGCTTTTCTTTCGGCCTCCAGTTCCTCGAGCTGCTTCTGCAGCGCGAGAACCTGCTGTTTGAGTTCCTTGTTCTCCCGCTCCAGTTCCTTGAGCCGGGTCTTGTCATCGGGCGCGGTCCCGCCGCCGCCATCGTCCTTCTTCTTGGCGGCATCCGCTTCCCGTTCCTCGGTTTCCTTGTGTTTCTCGTCCATTGTCGGACCTCCTTCAAAGTGGGTTGTCGAACCATCGTTTTCCGCCGCGGCGACTTTCAGGATGCGGGCGTTCTCGTCTGCGCCTTTGCGGTCGAGAAGCCCGAGCCCGGTGAAAGTGACGCCGTGGAGGATTTCGTAGACGGGTTGCCCTTGGAGCTCACCGCCCTTGTTCTTGCGCAGGTGAACGCAGTAATCGCTCTTTGAAACGACGCGTTTGCCGCAGATTGAGCACTCGCCTTCCTCGTAGTCGCATTCCATCGAGACCTGGGAGATGATCCCTTTGCGGATGAGCTTGTAGGCCAACTGCGCATGCGGGCTGTCGGAGACATAGAGTTCCCCCGCGCACTCGATCCGGCCGCCGCTTTCGTCCTCGACGTAATCCGCCCCCACGATGCCGCCGACGATGTCGGTGAAATCCTGGGAATGCTTCAGGTCGATTTTCTTGTTGATCGCCGTCATGTAGCGGGCGGCCAGTTCGTCGGGGGTGAAGTGGTCGCCGTTCTTGTTCGTGCCGGCCCGGCAGAGAATGAAGGTGAACTGAGGATCGCCGGCGGCCTGGTCCAATGCCGCCGCCTCGGTCTGGAGCCCGGCGAACGTATCGAGCGATAGCTCCACGGGGAACGAGGTGTGACATGCCGCAGGTGCCTGCGTATCCGCTTTGGAGCGCGCCGCACCGCGTGATTTGGAGGCGACGAAGAGCAACTCCCGGGCGTGTTTACCTTCCCGGCCGATGTCCTTGGCGATGTTGTAGTCCACTTCCATGCCGCGGACACGGACGAGACCGTAGTGCTGGGCGAAGATCTCCTTGATTTCCTCTTCCCGCGGGTAAGCCCGGTCGCGGTATGACAGGAGCACCGTGCCGTATTTGCCGCGGGCGTCGGCTGCCATCGTCTCCATCAGGGAACGGATCGATTCCTTGGTGTAGCGTGTCCGGGACGGATAGTTGCGGCGGGGATTGTCCTGGAGTTCCTTGTCCGCCCAGCGGGTCATGAGCCCTTCGATGAAATGCAGGGAATCCTCGTAGTCGTTGCTGCCGAACTCGGTGACGTAGGGCGGGTCCAGATACAGAACGTCCGCGCCAAATCGACGGACCGCTTCGGCCGCGTCCAGGTTGAAGGCCTTGCACTCCTTGCCGTTGTCGAAGACCAGCCGGTTGAGCTGGCCCACCGAGCGTCGGAACGACTCGATGAACTTGGACAGCGGCGGATTGGAGAGCTGGGATTGCTCCAGGCTGGCATCCGTGTCGAGGTCTGCCTTGCGGTGCATCTTGGACCGCGAGAACTGACCGAAGGCGCTCTTGGCCTTCACGGTGGTACCGAGCGCGGCCAGCGCCAGATCTTTTTTGTAGCCGTGAAGCTTCTGGATGTTCGCCCAGACCTGGTCGAGCCAACGGAGCACCGGCTTGGTGTAGTAGTAGCCGTAGAAGTGGTCGACGATAAACGTGCCCGCGTCCGCATTTGGGGCGAGGATTCGATCCATATCCTCGTCGCTCAGAGTCTCGCTGGAGTTCTCCACCACGGCCCGCGCCAGATGGTGGGGATACCGCAGGAGGTCGTTGGCGATGACTTTCAGCCCTTTGCGTTTGAAGTGATAGGCGACGTTGGCCCCGCCTGAAAAAGCATCGAGGATGCTCTCCGCGTGCTTGGGGACATGGCTTTCGATCCAACCGAGCATCAGGTATTTGCTGCCCATGAAACCGGTGACTCGGACTGATTCCGCTTTCCCGGCCTGGCAGCTCAAGAGGTCCAGCGATTCGCCCAGCGGAGCGTCCGCCAGAGCGATCAGGTTCTCCTCCACTCGCAGGGCGGCATTGACGGCCCGTCCGGCTTCGTTCTTTTCGATCCACTCCTTGGCTTTTTCCATAGTCCAGCCGTCCGGATTCTTCTCCGTCTTGCGGACGAACCGGTAGGCCTGCAGCACCATGGAGCGCGGATTGCCGCCCTCGGGTACGAACTCCTTTTTCAAGCGTCCGATGATGATCGCAACGCCGTCGACGCCCTCCAGGGGCTTGCGGCGGAAGCTGTCGGGTTCGAACTCGTCCGGGTTCCGGACGCGGTAGCGGACCTCGTTCTCGGTTTCCTCCCAGACGGCTTCCGCCCGTAGGCTGTCCTCTGTGGACGCCTTGGCGGACCGCTCCGCGCCCTCGGCTCTGCGGCAGATGAACAGACGTTCCTTGGCGTGGGACGCCTCGCCGTGCCGGGATGTGATGGCGTAATGGTGATCGTGGGAGCGCATCGACGAATCCCGTCCCATGGAGGCGATGATCCGCCGCATCTCCGATTCGTTCGGATAGGCGTGGTCGCGGTATGAAATCAGCCAGTGCGGGATATGCTTGGCGTTGCCGAGGAAGGACTCGAAGAACTCCGCGGCGTTGGCGCGGGTCACGGTCTTATGGTCGGTCTCGTAGTGCTTGGTCTTGGAGTCCTTGACGAGGGTGAGCCCCTCCCAATAGGTCATCAGCCCTTCCACGAAGTGGTAGGATTTTTCGTAGTTGGTGGTTGAAAACTCCGTGGCGTAGGGCGGATCGAAATACGCCAGGTCGGCCTTGGCCTCCGGTAGGAAATCGTTGATGTCTTTGCGGGATGCCTTGCACTCCTTGCCGTTGTCGAAAACGAGAGCGTTGATGCGGGCCACGTTCTTGCACAGCCGCTCCTTGAATTCCTCCGGGGTGTCCTCGCGCTTGCCGTAGCGGGTCGACGACGAGAAATGCCCGAAGCCGCCCTTGCCGGACATGCAGGTCTTGCCCAGGGCGAAGAGAGCGATGTCTTTCTTGAAACCCGAGAGTTTGTCGATGTTCGACCGGATCGTGTCGATCAGGCCGTGGACGCCCTTGGCGAAGAAGATGCCCTTGAAGTTGTCCTGGACGAAGGTTCCGGCCTTCGCGTTGTCCGCGAGCAGCGCATCCAGGTCCTCATCGGAGAGACGCACCTTGTCGTTCTCGATGATCGCCCGGGCCGCGTGGTGGCAGTAGCGCAGCCGGTCGTTGGCCAGGACCCGCAGGCCCTTGGTCTTGTACATGTAGGCCACGACCGCCGAGCCGGAAAACGCGTCGACGACGGATTCCACGCCGTCCGGGGTGTGCTTCCAAATCCAATCCACCAGCTTCTGCTTCGAGCCGATGTAGTTGGTGATGTATTTCGGCCGCTGTTCCGGGGACGGCTCCTCGGCAGCCGCCTCGGCCTGGGCATCGAGCGCTTCGAAGTCCAGGTCAAGGGCGGCGTCCGTTTCGAGCAGGAACGCCAGCCGGTCACGGTCGGTTGCGAAAAGCTCCATTCGGTTCTCCGGTCATGTCGCGACAAATCCGGTTGATGCCGGTGAGCGGTCGGCCCGTGCTCAGGGTGAATCCCGAGATCAGGCCGAGAGCCCTGTCGCTTGGATACCTACCGGAGACCGTCTGAAAGTGTCGGAGTGGTTATCACGCGGTATAGATTGGACTTTTTGATTTGACACGGAATGTGCCGAATGTTATCGTTCCTTGTCGTTTAGTGGTGCTATCGTTATCTTGAAGAGGTTGTTTGATGAGCAAATGGTTAACCATAGATGAACTGGCCGAGTACCTGAAGATGGGTCGGACGAAGCTGTACCGAATGGCCCAAGATGGGGAAATTCCCGCTTCCAAGGTTGGCAATCAATGGCGCTTCGACCGCGAGGAGATCGACCAATGGATGAAAAGTCAGAGACCCACGGCGAGTAAGATGTCCTCCGGAGGAACGGAATGAACTCCTCGAATTTTCAGGGCATTAATGAAAAAGCCATTCGCTTGGTAGATTTTCTGCTACGGCTGGCAAATTTGCGTGCGAAACTGATCCGCGATATTGCCGAATACGAGAAGGTTCTTTGGGTGTCGAGCGTTCCCCGTGAACGAGGCTGCTTCACGCAGGCATGGGGGCGCGAAGAGGAACACGAGCAGGATGAATGGTTGGAGGTACAGAACCGGCGAGAACCGGAATTGCCCACGGTTCCAATACGATGTGAAGATTGGGTTAACCGTTCTTCACTCCGCAACAAGAATGACATTCCCGAACTTCTTTCTGAAATCATCCGGCAAATGCCGAATCCCGATTGGCACGAGGGTTCGGACCAGCCGGAAACCGTCCCGCACACCGAACGTATTGTGGATCATCCCGAAGTTCAACAAGCATGGGATCACTACGTTGAAGACAAATGGCTGCCGTGGACGGAAGAACATAATGCGTGGGAGAAGGTACATAAGGTTTATTCCGCGCTCTTTGGCATCTATCAAGAACAACTACGGCTTGGCGAGGAATACGAACTCGTGCTTGGCTTGGGACTGCTGACATGGCAGACACCCACCGGGCAGCGCGCACGGCGTCATTTGATTGTCGCCGACGCCATCCTGGAGTTTGAGGCCCGTTTGGGGAAATTCACCGTCCGTCCTCACACGGAGGGCACGAAGTTGCGCCCTGAATTCGATATGCTGGACATCGAGGAACAACCGGCGCGCGCTGAGGAGACCGCGAAGGGGTCACTGGCCGCAGCCGAAGACGATCCTTGGGAAAAAGGTTGTGTCGAAGGCGTCCTTCAGGCCCTGGTGCATTCGATCAACTCGCAAGGTGATTATAACGACTCGCTGGAAGTGAAAAATATCCGCGCCTCGGCGAAGCCCATAGTGGAATATGCTCCAGCTTTGATCCTGCGAAAGCGTTCCGCCAAAGGTCTTACCGAAACCTTAAAACGGATCAAGGAACAGATCGAGCACGGCGAAGACATCCCCGGCGAATTCGCGGACCTCGCGGAAATCCGTCCGAAGGTCGGCCTCGAATCGCCAAATGGGCCGGAAGAGGCAAACTCTGCATTCGATGGTGAAATCTTTTTTCCCAAACCATCGAACGATGAGCAACGCCGCATTGTTGATAAGATTCGAGCTGCAAGCGGCGTGCTCGTGCAAGGGCCGCCGGGCACCGGAAAATCACATACCATTGCCAATCTGATTTGCCATCTGCTTGCCACGGGACAGCGAACTCTCATCACGGCGAAAACGCCGCGCGCGCTTCAGGTTCTTGAAGGGTTGGTGCCAGACGAGTTGCGTCCCCTCTGCATCAATCTGCTTGGCAGTGGGCTTGAAGAACGCCGCTCTCTAGAATCCAGCGTTGGTGGCATTCTCCGAAAAAATGAGGAGTGGAACGAAGATCGCGCCAAATACGAGCGCCTGCGACTTGAAGAAGGCCTTCGGAATCTCCGTGAGGAGAATGTCAGGGTTAACCGACGGCTCCGCGACATCCGAGAGTCCGAAACGCATACGCAGTCTATCGCGGAGGGAGCTTATCGAGGGACGGCGGCCAGAATCGCCGAAGCTGTGAACCGGGATCGAGCCGACTACGAATGGTTCACGGATTCCATTCCTTTAGACAAGACGTGTCAGATCTCCACAAATGATTTGCGAAGTGTACTTGTAGCGTTGCGTCAATTCACGTTTGAGAAGCGCCGGGAGTTGAGCCTCGCATGGCCCCAAGCATTGCCATCTCCTGAGCGTTTTGCCAATCTCGTGAGTAATGAGACAAGCGCGACTGAAGAAGAGCAAAGCTCGGCACGCGGGGCCGATGAACAGTTAGCCGATCTATTATCAAGAAACAATCCGCCGGTCATCGAGGTGATTCGTAACGCTTTCTCAACTTTTCGGGACACGCGCAGGAGACTCCTAGCAACGCCGTATTTATGGATGAATGATGCCTTGTGCGATATTCTGAGCGGCAATTCGTCCCTGTGGCATGAACTTATGCGTGTTGTTCGAGACGTTGTTGCGTCAATTGAAGAACTCGTTTCGGTTGCCGACGAGATCCGAATCGAATTCCCGGACACTATCGATATCAGGTCGTTGTATGAAGATGCCGGCAAACTTAGAGAGCACATGGAGACCGGCGGGAAACTGGGTTGGGGGTTGTTTCGGCCTAAACCGGTGAAAGAGCGGTTATACGTTATCAAGACCGTGAAGGTTGGCGGTCGCCCATGTTCCGCGGTCGAACATTTCTCAGCTCTTGCCGACGCGTTGCACGTTCGTATTGAATGCGAAAAAGCATGGGGTTTTTGGAAAGGGCGATGTGAAAAAACTGAAGGGCCATATGCTCTCCAATTGATATCCCTTAAATCGCTGCGCGACGCGCTTGAGAATGCCTTAGCGATAGAAGAACTCATTGGCAAATGTCGAGAAGCGAAAAACCATTGCTTAGGCATGGGCGAGCCGGTATGGGCCGACGAATCACAAATTGAAAGGGTTGTCTCCTCATGTCGCCTTGCATTGGCGCGTATCAACAAGCGGCTTGCCGCCGAAGAAATCCAGACCATTGAGGTTCCGATTTCTCGCATTGCCGCCAAGGGCGGCGCCCATCAGGTGACAAGTGATCTGCTGAGCGCAATTCGCAGCCGCGACATGGATAAGTTCGCACTGTGCGCGAATACGATTCAGGATTTGGAGAAGCAGCGTCAGCGCCTTCAGAAGGTGGACGAATATCTCTCGAAACTGCGCCGTTTGATTCCACAGTTCACGAAGTCCTTGGAACAAACCTGCAACGAGCCATATTGGGAGGAACGAATCCAGCACATTGGAGACACCTGGCATTGGGCGCAGGCACGATACTGGATCGAGGATTACATCCGGAAGGAAGACGTTCCGGCGCTCGCCAAACGCGCAAAACAAATCGAGGATGAGATAAACAACATTATCGCGAAACTTGCTTCGCTTTACGCTTGGTCATTCTGTTTCTCACGGCTTAAGGAAAACCATCGCCGCCACATGGAAGCCTGGCAACAGTCCATGCGGCGGCTTGGCAAGGGGACGGGGAAACATGCGCCACGTCATCGCCGCGAGGCTCAAGGGCACCTGAATGAATGCCGCGAGGCGGTTCCGGCTTGGGTAATGCCACTCCATCGCGTTTGGGACACGGTGTATCCCGCGCCCGGCATGTTTGATGTGATCATCGTTGACGAGGCTTCGCAATGTGGCGTCGAAGCGCTTCCCTTGTTCTATCTCGGAAAGAAGATATTGATCGTTGGCGATGACAAACAGATCAGTCCGGATGCCGTGGGTTTGCCCCGCGATTCAGTGCATCGCCTGATGGAAGAGTTCCTTTATGATTTTCACTTCAAGTCGTCATTCGATATTGAGAGTAGCCTGTTCGACCACGGGAAACTTCGGTATGGAACCCGGCGCATCACGTTGCGTGAGCACTTCCGCTGTATGCCGGAAATAATCCGTTTCAGCAACGACCTTTGCTATTCGGATACGCCGCTAATCCCCTTGAGGCAGTATGGCCCGAACCGGCAGCCCCCGCTGGAGCATGTTTTTGTGAGCGGCGGATATCGTGAAGGCTCAAATAACCGTACAATCAACCGCCCGGAAGCCGAATTCATCGTCCAAAGAATCGCCGAAATGTGCGGCGACAGCCAGTACAATCGGAAGACTATGGGCGTGGTGGTGCTTCAAGGCGAAGCGCAAGCAGCTTTGATCGAGAATCAATTGCTAGAACGACTTGGGGCCGAGGAAATGGAACGGCGTCGCCTGGTTTGTGGCAATCCTTACAGTTTTCAAGGCGATGAACGCGACATCATGTTTCTGTCGCTCGTTGCAGCCAGCAATGAAAGAATCGGGCCTCTCACAAAGGCGGCGGACGAGCGCCGCTTTAATGTCGCGGCCAGTCGAGCCCGTGACATGATGATTCTTTTCCATTCGGTCACCTGTGACGATCTAAGCGCTTCGTGTCTTAGGAGACATTTACTTGATTTCTTTGAGAATACGAAGCCTCAACAGATTGCTGGAATCGAGCGGGATGAACTGGAGCGGCGAGCTTCACAGGATAATCGGCGCGTCGTGAATCCCCCCGCGCCATTCGAAAGCTGGTTCGAGGTTGACGTTGCCTTAGAACTTCTTCGCAGTGATTTTACTGTGCTTGCCCAGCATGAAGTTGCGGGAAAGCGTATTGATCTCGTGGTCGAGGGCGGGCAGGCGCGGCTGGCTGTCGAATGCGACGGAGACAATTGGCACGGCGCTGACCGTTACGAGGCGGATATGCAACGCCAACGGCAACTTGAACGTTGCGGATGGGAGTTTTTCCGTGTGAGAGAGTCGGCCTTTTACACAGACAAGATCGCGGCGCTTAAACAATTGTGGTTCATGCTTGAAGAGAGAGGTATTTTCCCCGGATCATGCTTTAGTAACCATCATTCCGATAGCAATGAAGGATGGCATGACACTGAGGGTGGGCAGGTTTTTGAGGAATTCGATGATGATGATGAAGAAGACGACGATCCTACTCAAAGCGATGAATCACCTGAAAATGATGAAATTGACTTAGAGTCGGTAGGCCGTCGCGTGGAGGAAGTTACCGTAATGGAAATCCAAAACGCTATTATCAAGGTATTGTCAAAATGCCCAAACCAGTCCTGCACCGTGCATTCTATGGCATCCCGTGTCCTCAAGGAGGTGGGGGTTTTGACACGCGGAAACCCTCGTAAAGTCTTCGAGCGTCGGGTAATGCGCTGTCTTAATACGCTTGAGGGCCAAGAGGTTATCGAAAAATACAAAGCCAAGAATAATCGAATCAGGCTGATAAGATAGTAAAATCTCACGCCGCCGTTTTTACTGAAAATCTATTTGTTAAGTCCCTTACACAATATTCTGCAGAGGAATACTTATCGGTCTCGATGACAGGTCCCCGAATGCCGCGGTACTGAGAAAGCGTTCCCTGATGATAAGTAAGGAAATCATCGGGCAGGCTGCGGACGCCTTGCTCCACCAGCCGGTTGACCACCCACTGCGCGTCTTCCTCGGCATCGGCATTTCCGGGCAGGAACTCGATCACCAGGTCCAACCCCGGTCCCGTGCCCTGAACCCAGACTCCGATGGGTTCGTAACGCGGCTCTCGGATACGGTCGCGGAGCGTGTATTCGATCATGTACTTGAGCTTCATTCCCATTCCTCCGCAATGCGGGTGTGCTCGGTCAGAAGCTCCGCGTCGATCCGTTCGAAGCGGTCCAGGTTTCCGGTCTTGTAGTCTCGCCAGCGCTTCCAGTCCGCCGCCTCGTTGGGTTCCTGGTCAGGGAAGATGAGCTCGATGTGGAATCTGCGGTCCCGATCATCGAGCAGATCGAGCAGGTAGGTGTCGTCCTGCGACCAGGAGACGACCTTGATGGTGTGGGCGTGCTGGAAACCCTCGTCGTATCCGCAGAGCCGGATGAGAAGCCAGAAATCGACACGCGTCACATTCCCGCCGGCGTCGAATTGCGGGGCCACACGGGTCACGGTAAATCCGTCCACGACACCGACCCAGACAGGTGCCCGGCCTTTCTCCGCCAGCGTCATCCAGGAGCCTCTGGTGTTGAACGGCTCGAAGAGCGCCTGCAGACGGGCTTTTTCTTTTTCGATGAACTCTTTCATGCTCACCTCACCAGCACGATGTCCTCGACCTTGCGGCCGTCGGGCAGCTTCATGATTTTGCGGTTGTGGAAGACCTCTATCAGTCGTTGTTTTTCCCGCTCGCTTCCGACCACGATCACGTCGATGTTGTCCAGCAGGGTCACCGAGTACTTGAAGATCGTCTCGTTGCTGCCTCGGCGGGCGAACTGCTTCCACTCCTCGGGCGTGCTCCCCCGGTGGTTCGAGACGTATTCGTCCCTCACTCGTCCGAAGGCGTCGTGGTCGTAGCTGATGGCGTCCATGCGCCGGAGCATTCGCTTCTTGAAGTAGAGCCCCGTGTCGGACGATCCTCCGGCCGTCGGGAGCTTCTTGATCCGGGTGAA
The DNA here is from genome assembly GCF_000519125.1 of Desulfocurvus vexinensis DSM 17965. Taxonomy (NCBI): domain Bacteria; kingdom Pseudomonadati; phylum Thermodesulfobacteriota; class Desulfovibrionia; order Desulfovibrionales; family Desulfovibrionaceae; genus Desulfocurvus; species Desulfocurvus vexinensis. Next base: position 8,136 of record NZ_JAEX01000031.1, on the reverse strand, counting down.
GAAATAGCTCGCGCCGCCGGTGTCCATGTCCGCTTCCGGCGACATCCCGCCTACCGGCACACCGGCGCGCAGCTTCTCGACCGTGCTTACCATGGCTCCATTGTTTCCCAGCGCCGCGTCGATGAACGACGCCACGTCTTCGCCGTTGGTCAAACGGTGGTGAAGGCCGTATCCCTTCATCTGCTTCTCGATGTCCGCGTCGGAAATGTCAAAGCGGTATTGATGCCGGTAGCCGGCGCGCTTGGCGGGGTCCTTGAAGGCAGCCTGGTATTCGCCCATTGGGTCGTAGCCCGGCATGCGGGTGATGTCCTTCACCCCGAGCCGTTTTTCCCAGAAGCCGCGTATCTCCCGGACCCGTTCCTCCTTGCCCGCAGCCCGGCGGTCCAGCTCCTCGACCAGCCGCTTGTAGTCCGGCTCGCGGTCCACCTTGGCGAGATAGGCTTGCTTGTGAAGATAGAGAAGTTCGGCGTCCTGCGGCGTGGCCGCACCTGCCTTGATGCCCAGCGATTCCATACGTTCCATGGCCCGCTCGAGGCTCTTGGCGTCAGGTCTGTCCGGAAGGACCAGCTCGAACTCGCCCTGCTGGGCATAGAGGTTCTTGTCCGACCACGGGCGGTAGACTGCGCGCGTGCCGTCGCCGAAGTCGATTTCGTATTGCTCGCCGGCCTTCATGCCGCGGCCGCGAAAGAGCGCGGAATTGTCCGCCGCCTCGTTCACGACAACGAGTTCGCCGTTTTTGATCTCCCGCTTGGCCTGAAGCACCTTCGTCCGGCGCACGGTGAAGGGAGCCTCCTTGGGTTTCTTTTCCATCGCGGCGTGTTTCTTAAGATACGCATCGAACCGTCCGGCGACCGGTTTGTGTTCACGGGCGGCTTCCTGGACCTTCTCGATCCAGTCGATGTAGCTTCGGGCCATGGCCCGTTCGTCCGGGTCGGTCGAGTCAGCCAGACGTCTCAGCGCCTTCAGGTGGTCTGTAGCCTTCTTGAGTGTCCCCTGGTTGTACTGTTGGTCCGTGGCATGGTGGTTGACCGTTTTCACCGCGGACAATATGTCCTGCGCGAAAACGTCCTGCGGCAGCGCCTCACCCACCCGGACGGCGGTGGTGTCGACACCGGCCTTGCGCAGCGCGTCCAGGAGCTTTCCCTCCGCTTCGGGTCGAACCTTCATCTTGACCACGGTCCGCTGCTTTCCCTTCAATGTCTCGACAAAGATTAGGGCGTTCTGGTCCTCGATGTCGTCCTCATCGAAGGGCAGGACCTTCCCCTGCCAACCGAGCGAACGGACCTCCTCAAGAAGCGCCTCTTCGGTCGGACCCAGACGTGTCTTCGGCAGCGCATCCAACACATCCTCGAAACGGAAGTCCCGACGGCCCAACACATCCGCATAGAAACCTTCGAAATCGCGCCGAAGGTTCCGCTTCCGCGCCAGTGCGGTGTCGTAGAAAGCCTGCTTCCGGGACTCGTCCCCTCCGAATCGTCCTTCAGCATAGGGACGCAGAATAGCCAGATAATCCTCGTCGGCGACCTTCTCCACTTCGCGGATGTAGCGCAGGGTCGCCGCGGGATCGATCTTGACCTTGCCTTCCTTGGCGGTGCGGAAAACCGTATTGTAGAAAGGCTCTTGTTCGCCGTACTTGGCGTTAGGGTGATAGTCGACGGCCAGGCGGTCCTCACCCAGGTATTTGAAGATCTGCCCCTTGTCGACGCCGTAGACCTTCCCGTCACGACCCCGCAGGAATTGCTTGGCGTGGCCGTCGTGATTGGAAATCAGCCAGTCGACGACGTGCTCCCGCTGAATTTGCTCGATGTCGAGGGTGGTGAGGTCTGCGAGGTCCAATCCGGCGAAGTCGAAGCGATCCTTCAGGTCGGTCCGCCACTTCTGGATAGAGCCGAGTCGTCCGTTCAGACGGATGGTGCGGACCTCCACGGCGTCCGGATCGATGAGGCGTCCGATCTTGTAAGCGGCTTCCTCTCCATAGGCGATGAACTCATCGCCACCAAGTTCCACCGGCTTGAAGAGCCAGCGGTCTCCCGCTTCATCGGTCCAGAACTCCTTGCTGTGCGCGCCGCCGACCTGGGCCTTGCCCGCGGGCTTGAAGTTCCCCGGCTTACCCTTGGCGATCCACGCCGCGTCCGTCTCCTCGAACTGAGCGCCTTTCTTAGTGAAAACCGGCGGGGACGGCTGCGTCGGTTTCGGAGTCGGCGCGGGTTTCGCAGGTTCAGGCGCGGCGACTTTCTTTTTGCCGCCGTGCTTTTCCAGCCAGGCTGCGTGCTTCGTTTCGATGCCGGCCTTGGCGGCCTCGATCTTGGCGGGATCGGTCTCCGTGAACAACGAGACCAGTTCATCCTTGTTCGCCCACTGCCAATGCTTGACCTTGGTGTCCTTGGCCAGGGTCTTGAGGTCGCCGACCTTCATGGACGCGACTTGGTCCTGGAAAAGTTTCTTCTTGAAAGCGAGTTCTTTGGCGTGGCCCTCAAGCGTCTCCTTTGGCAGGCCTGGTGCGGCCGCGAGCGCCGATTCCGCATCTTTCACCGCCGAAAGAAAGTCGGCGCATCCTGCGGGGGACTCCGGCACGACCACTTTCGCCGCGGTCTGTTCAACCGCCTGCTTCGCCTTGTTGATTGCGGCCTTCTCGGCTGCTTCGAGAGCTTCCTTCTTGGCCTTTTCCGCCAGCTCCTCACCGGCCGACTTTTCCAGCGCCTTGACAAGCTGCTGCTTGTTCTTGAGCGGGCCGATGTGGTGCTTCTTCTTGGCGTCGATCAGGGACCCGCCCTTGAGCCCCGCGTGATCCGCTCCAGGCTCCAACTCATCGAGAAGGTCGATGACGTCCTGCTTAGTCATGTTCAGCGAGATGCCTTTGGCCTTGGCCATCTCCTGCAGCTCGACCACGGTGAGGTCGTGCAGCCCTCCGGTCGGTTGGATTTTCTTGAGCTGCTCGGCGAGTTGCTGCGCCTGTTTGAGGGATGCCTGCTTCTGGGCGAGAAGTTGAACCAGGTCGTCCTTGGTGCGGAGCAGGCCGATCTTGTGTTGTTTGAGCTTGGCGTCGAGCCCGGCTCCCGCGAGAGTGGAATGGTCCACGCCGGGCTCGGCCGCATCGAGCAGCTTGATGAAGTCGGCCTTGGTCCTGGCGATGGAGACGCCGTTCTGCTTGGCCAGGGTCTGGAGTTGCTTCACGCTCAAAGTGTTCAGGTCGGCGATCTGTCCGCCCTCGAAAGCTGCCTTGAGCTTTGCGTCTTCCGCCGCCTTGGTCTTCGCCTGCTCTTCGATGCTCTGGGGCGGGATGATGCACGCGGCGGGTTCAGCCGCCGCTTTCGCCCCCAGCTCTCCTCCGCAGATCACCAGGGGCCACGCGACCACGCTCGTGCAGCGGCAGTTGGGATGGGCCGGTTGCTGGGGAAAGCGGTTCGTGTCGAACACCTTGCCGTCCAGCGGTCCGCAGACCGGGCAAACCCGCTCGTCCTCCATGGTCATCCATTCGAGCTTCCGGACTCCGACCTGGTCGTGGAACTTGAGTCGCCCCTGGTTATGGGCGCGCAGGACCTCCGTGCGGGCGATCACCTCCATGCGGTACTGGGCCTTGGTGAACACCTTGGAACCGGCATAACGGAAGGATTCCGGGTCTTTCACCACGCGCCCGAGGTCGCGGACGATGTCCTCGACGCCCTTACCGGTGGCGATGCCGCCCATCACGACGCGTTTGATGCCGTCGGCCAGCTCGCGGTGGACGTCGCCGGCCAAGACCAGGTTGTAATTGGTCATGAAATCGAGGGCATCTGTGTCCACCAGGGTGAACACTCGGGTGGCGAGCTTGTCGATACCTTCCGGGGTCAAGTCACGGTAGAAGGGAAGCTGGGCCGCGGCGAATTCGTCGATGCCTCGGTAGACGCCCTGGCGGAAGGATGTTTTGGCCGTCTTCCGGAAAAGCAGCGTCTGCTCACGGTGCAGGCGGCTCGTGGTCTCCTGGATGTCGGTTTGCAGTTTCTTGAGGCCTTCGAGGGCGGCGAGCTTGTTGTCAGGGAGGGAGCCGAGGCTCTTGTAGCTGAGGATGGCGCGGCGCACCTCCTCCTCGGCGGCGGCAAGCATCGCGGTCAGTTCGGCGACCGTTTGCTCCGTATAGAGATTGCGGCCGCGGACACTCTTCTCCGTGGCCAGACGAATGGCTTCGGCTTGAGAAAGAGGACGTTTGGCCGCGAGCGTACCGATCATCCCGCGCACTCCCGGCACGCCGGCTGCCGGGACGTCGGTTCCTTTTCCCGGTCGGAGCCTCGTTCCATCGCAGCGGTCTTCGGGTCGAAGAAACGGCAGACCGGGGTATCGAAGGTGGTTTCGTTTCGCTGGACCCGGCAGTGGTTGAGGTCGCCGTCGAAATGCGCGCAGTCGTCACAGACGGCGGCGATGCTTGCGCGGGCGAACGGTCCGGCCCACGATGCTTCGGCGCGGCTCCCAGCCGGGTTCTTCGCCGGGTCGAGGCCGAGCATCTCCTGCGCCGTCTCCACGCCCATGATCCCGGCGGTCACCATATCGACGATGGGCTTGATCTGCTTTTCGTCGAGCAGATCCACCGAGCGCTTCTCGGTCTCCCGGTTGGCGGACTCGATGTCAGGGTCGAGGTCCATCTTGATTTGCAGGCTCGAACGGCTGATGAGCTTGCGGTCGTAGAGCTCGATGAGCAGGCGCTTGAAATCGACCGCATCCGAGGGATCGAGGTCGTTGAACAGGAACTGGAGCGTCTTGTCTTCCCAGCCCTTTAGCTCCAGCCAGTCGTTGAATATCCAGTTGAGGATGATCCGGGCGGCCTGCTTGATCTCCCGGATCATCACCAGCATCTTCTGAAGACTCACCGAGGCCGTGGCGAAGTTCGGGCCGTCCCCGGTCACCAGCGACCGCGAGAGGCCAAGCGCCACGACGATGTCCTCCTTCACTTCCTTGACCTTGTCCTCGACGTTGAGGACCTGCCCCTCGGTGCCATGGGTCTCGACCGTGACGTAGAAAGGGACGACCAAGCCGCTCTTGAGGTCCATCTTGTTGACCATGTCCCGGACCTGTTCGAGCATCTTCTGATCGGGCATGACCATCTTCTGGCCGAACGCGCCACCGACTTTGAGAAGCCTGAATGGCGTGGCCCAGCGCTTGGCGATGGCCTGTTCGGCCCGGCGGTAGTCGCGAAGGAGTTCGATGGACTGGAACGCGGGAAGGACGAGCGAGTTGCCCCGTGGCGAGAAGGCCGGCGCGTCCCACTTGAGGTGGAGCACCTGCTCTACCGGCAGGTCCAGCCCATCCGACGCACCTGGATTGTCCTCGGGGACCTGTAAAACCTCCACGAGTTGTCCCTGGGCGTACTTGACCTTGACCGAAACCGGGTTGACGCAGACCAGTTCCTCCAGGTCCTTGCCATCCTTGGTGTAGCGTTTGAAGCCGACGGCGTCGCCCTTGACCAGGAGTTGGAGAATCATGTCCTTGACGAACTCGGAGACGCTCAGGCGGTCGGACATCTCTATGGCTTCCCATTTTACTTTTTCGTCGTCGCCCGCGATCTTGATCTCGTCACCCACGGCGAAGGTGCGCCAGGAGTTGACGCAGTTTTTAACCAGCGGCTCTTCGAGGTAATACTCCCAGGCCTTGCGCGCCCGGTCCTCCCAGGAGGCCGGGATCGCTTCGGAGGCGTTAATCTTGCTGAACACGGACGGGTCCAAGGCCGCGGCGGCTGCCAGAGGAACGAGTACCAGACCGTCCGCTGAAAGTGGCGTCGGCTCAGCGCCCGAATCGGAAGCCAAGTTGTCGGATGTCGGATTGGATCTTGTTTCCACCGGGGTCCTCTCGGTTTTTTGCCCTTGTGGGCGCAACATTCGCGCCGTGTGGCGGGGAAAGCCCGCCCCTGGAGTTATCTACCGGAGGCGGGGAAGGAACGTCGGTGGGCGAGCTGTTTGGTAGTGGCAGCGGGAGTCGGCAACACTTGACATTGACACGGTGAACCCAGAGGAAAACCTGGGTTTTGCACATTATCGTCAAGTCGAATACCTCCACGAAGAACCGTGGGGGCTTGGTTCATGTACTTCAGACAAAGACCGGATCGGTCGTCAGCGGTATCAGAGAGACCGTCTCCTCGCCCACTTGGTTGAGGACGGACTGCTCCCGGGCCAGCATGGCGCAGCGCACGGCGTCGATGACGTGGTCGTTGCCCTTTGAGTAGACGATGCGTCCGTCGTGCAGCGTGTAGGTGTGGGTGGTGAACTGGTCCTCGATCTCCAGGTCCTCGACGGGGAACACGAGCTGACGTCGCTGCAGCGCCCCGGCGATAAGGCTGGTCATGAATTCCTTGGTCCGCTTCCTGACCTCGTGGCCGTCGCGCACGGCCAAGGTGGTCATGCCCCCGAAGTCGTAACCGCGCAGCCGCCCCTGGAGAGCCAGGTCCTTGTACTTGTCCAGGGTCAGCAGTTCCTGCACGACGGCCATTCCGTTGCCGCCGTTGTCCACACCGATGCCCGCGGCTGTGTAATACCGGTCCAGAAGCGCGATGGTCTGGGCGATGTGCGGATAGGCCACGTGCTTCATGCGGACCCGCAGGACCAGCTTGACGATCCTGCGCTCGGGCAGTTCGATCTCCTGAAACACGACGATCTCCGTCGGGTCGTTGGTGTATCCCAAGTCTCCTCCGATCCAGAAGACGCCGGTCCGCGGCATGAGATTGAGCAACATCTCCAGGCGGTCGTGGGATTCCTCCTCGGTGGCACAGCCACGCAGTTCCTCGCCGGTGACGACGACCTTCTGGTACTCGACCACGTCCTGTCGGCAGAGATTGAGGTGCTCGACATTGAACGCGCCATAGGAAGGCTTGCCGTGTTCGCCGGCCACCTCGTGCTGCCAGCCCGCGCTGTCCCGCCCACCGTAGAACTCCAGCAGCTCGGCCTCGCGCTCCTGGGTCCACGCCGGGTGCAGCCAGGAAGGCCAACGGAACACCCGGAACTGGGTCGAGCCGGTCAAGCGGTAATAGGTTGTGTCGCGCAGCCCGTTGGGCGTCGAATAGATGCGCAGTCTGCCGCCCGACTTCAGACACTGGCGCAGGGCTTTCCAGGCCCGCTCGGTGAGCCAAGCCCCTTCGTCCACCCAGACTCGGTCCACGTGCAGAGAGCGGAAAGCATCGCCGTAAGCGCCGGCGGGACGGAAGTAGAGGATCGCGCCGTTGGTGAATTCGAGTCGGAAGTATGGTTTGCGGTGAATCTTGGGCTTGCCGTACTTGGTGAGAGCCACGCTGACCATGAGGTCCGGGTTGGCGTCGAGCTGGAACTCGATCTCCTCGATCAGCGTGTCGAGATGTCCCTGGTGGGGCGCGGCTACGAGCCCCTGACAGCCGCGGTTGGTGAAGGCGAAATGCAGGGCGTCGGTGGTGATGCAGACGCTCTTGCCCACGTCGCGCCCATCGAGGTGGATGATGTTCTTGTCCTGGCAGAGAAGGTCCTCGGCTTGGTGCGGCCAGTAGACCCGTTGTCCCCCGTCGCGGTTGCGCAGGTATCCCTGTCCCCAGAGGACCGGGTCCGCCAGGGACTCCGCCAGCCTGCGCTCCTCGGCGGACATGCGGGCCATTAAGACAGCCTCGCCACAAAAAATCCCCAGTGGACCATTTCAAACAACATGGCCAACGATGCCGCCAGGATTGCAACCACAATCGCCCGCAATATGAGTTCAAATTCCTTTTTCACGAATGCCTGCCTTTCACCGCAATGTTTGTACAACCATGCAAATACCGATGGAACGTCTTGACTTCCCGCGCACACGAAGCCTGTATGTGAATGTGCGCGTAGCTGGGGCGGTGTACGGTTTTCTTGGACACCGAATTGGGAGTAAGAGATCCCCAGGAGGTGTTCGATGACGAAGGATGGAATGAGGGGCAGAGGAGCCTCCTCCCCGGTGGAGGGAGGCCATAGGCCGACCGGAACCGGGGATGAGGCACGCAAGCCGCCCAAGAGGTTCTGGGCCAAGCACAAGACCGAGGCTGTGCTCAGGCTACTGCGTGGTGAGGACATCGAGATTTTGAGCCGTGAACTTGGCGTGACCGCCGCCGCCCTGACCCGCTGGCGGGATCAATTCCTTGCTGGCGGTGCCGAGGGGCTCAAGAAGCGCTCACCCAAGGACGAGGCA
>NZ_JAEX01000030.1 GCF_000519125.1 Desulfocurvus vexinensis DSM 17965 | reverse complement strand
GGATTTCTGCCTGTCCATGGGATTCTCCTGTCTCGCCGGGGCAGCCCCGGGCTGATGGTCTTCCTCGACGAACGCGGTGTCGCTCTCGGCGGCGGCCTGGGCGGCATCCTCCTGGAGCCAGTCCACCCTGTAACCGTCCAGAGCCTTGTCGGCCTCCTCGCGTCCGAACTTCTCCACGATCCATTCCCGCAGCGAGCGGAACAGCCGCGCGATGGGGGTGCCCAGCAGGGCCTCCTCGAACTCCACGGTCACGCAGTCCGCGTCGGACCCGGCGAACTCGGCGGAGACAAGTCCCTTCACCGCCGGGGGCTGGGCGCCCAGAAAGCCGACGTGGCGCAGGTAGTAGACGCCGGGCACGGGATTGCTGGGGGAGTCGGGCCGGTAGAACGACGCCGAGATCTTCTTGAAGCGTCCCGCGCCCACCATCTCGGCGAATGCGGCGTCCACCTGCCTGGGCGCGGCGAGCAGGGCGCCGCCCTCGGCGGCCAGGCCCTCCACCCAGCCGTAGGCCGGGGCGTCGTGCCGGGGATGCCCGACCACGAGCGGAGCCTCGTGCAGCGCCGGATCGTAGGCGCTGGCCGAGGCGGCCAGGTCGCTTTCGGCGAAGGCGATCTGGTCGCCGCCGCTGGTGATGTGGGTGCCCGCCCGGAAGATCTCCAGGGGTCTCTTCTTGCTCATCGCATGTTGCCTCCTTGCTGGTCGGTGCTCGGTTCTCTGCGGTCTACGCAGCAGCAATGCACCGGAGGCAAAAAGAAAGGCACCCCGAAGTGTTCGGGGTGCCTCGAAATGGCTGGGGGAAAGGCTGGGCTATTCTTCCGGGTCGGCGAACGGGAGCCGAATCTGGCGGACGGAAGGGCGGTGAGCCTTGATCTTCAAAATGGTGCGCTCCGTCCGCAGGCCTTTGTCGGTCTGGTACTGACGTTCCAGCACTTCGGCTTCCAGGATGTCATTCTTGGCGAACGCTAGCTGGTTTTCGTCGATCCGCTTCAGGAAGGCCTGGTCTGCGATGCTGGCCGAATATTCGGATGCGCCGTCATAGAACTCCCACTTATTTCCCTCTTTAAACTTGATGCTTTTGAGTTGCAAGTTCGTTGTCCGCACCTCTTCAGAGAGCAACTCGTCTTCCTGCACCGGCACACGGAAGTGGCGAGCCTCTTCCTTGCCCACGAAAACGGACCCCGACTCCGGGGCTGACCGAGCGGCGAAGGTGTCCACGCCTTCGCGTTCCAGGGGCTTGCTGATGGCGCTCTCCAGCCCCTTGCGGACCTTCATGTCCTGGTACAGTTTGAGCAGCGTCTCGGGGATGACCTGGCTGTCATCTTCGATGATGATCTTGACCTTGCCGTCCGGGAGCGGCTCGACCTTCTTGATCCGGCGGCCCCGGACCCACTTGATGAACGCGATGAGGCCGCCGCCGCCCAGGCCGATCCACTCCACAAGCTCCTTGGCCGCCACCACGTTCGCGGAGGTCAGCATCCCGCTCAAGCTGTCCCAGATGCTCTGGACCGTGACGAGGTCGACGCCGAAGGAGCCGCGCTCGAAGGAGGCCCGGACGCTGACGCTGATGGATGCGCGGTCGTCGTTGAAAACCTCGTTCGCTCCCTCCAGGATGTCGGAGATAGCCAACAGGGCCGGGGCCAGCTCCCGGATATCCATCTCATGCCCGGCCAGGGCCGGGCCGTCGTAGAGTACGTGAAAACTTGCCTTGCTGCTCATCCTCGCCTCCTCGGCGGGGGCTATCGCCCGAAACCGCCGTGCCTGTCAAAGCGGCTGGACAGCCTGGACCGCATACCGCTCATTCGCCCGGAATTGCGTTTAATTTTTTGTTTAAACAATTCCTAGACCATCGGGCCGCACTCGCGCAAGAAAAACCGCACAGACGCCTTCTCGCCGTCCGGCGGTATTTGACCTGGCCACGCAAGGTGTATATAGAATGAACAAGCGACGGCGTGGGTCGGGATGTGGCTCCGACAACCCACGCCTGGTGGTCGCGCGGCCACATCGCGCATGACCCCCACCCACCTTACTCACGTCCCCACAACAGCATTCCGATCCTGTGCCGGTTCGCCTCCTGGAGCCTGCGGATGGGGATGAACGTCCAGCCCTCGAACAGGCCGCGCGACGCGTTGGCCACCAGCAAGAGCAGCTTGTTTTCCTCGCCGAGCGCCACCACCTTGATCAGCCGCTTGCGCAGGGCGATGCGCCCCGTGACCTCGTGACGCTCGAACGAAACCCAGATCTCGTGGGGCGAGGTCAGCACCTCGGGCAGCAGCGGGATGAACGGCGACCGCTCCACGGGGAGGTGGGCCGCCATGGCCTCGGCGTTGAGCAGCAGCGCGGAGTCGTCGGCCAGGGTGAACACCTTCTCCTTCCCGCCCAGGGCCTTCTCCAGGGCGGCGCGCACGCCCGCCACTCCCTTGGCCTTCTCGCCCAGCCTGGCCAGCGGCTTGTCCATGGGCACCAGGCCGCGCCCCGCCGAGGCGTAGTCGCCCGGGGTCAGGCGCGTCCACTTCTTCCATGCGCCCGACGCCTTGTAGTCGGCCATGGCCTTCTCGGAGAGCTGCCTTCCCCAGGCGGCCTTGCCCGGGTTGTACGCGAAGCCGGGATCCACGCCATGAGGAACGGTGACCTCGCGGGGGCCGCCGGGGGTGTTGATGGTGCGCTTTTCGTACTGGATCTGCGGCGGCGGAGACACGCTCAGGCCGTAGCGCTTCAGGTCCGCGTCGGACAGGCTCTGCACGCTGCACTTACAGCCCCAGCCGTTCTGCGGCATGTAGACGTCCCAGAACGGATCGTCCACGGGCCGGACGGTGCCGTGCAGCGCCTGGTGCTCGGGCCTGCGGTCGCCGCCTTGGAGGGCCACGTAGCGCAGGTAGGGCCGCGTCTTCTTGAGCCGCTGCGCCTGCTGCCAGCGTCCGGCCATGTGCGCCTGGCGCATGTTGGTGTGGTAGATGGTCTTGGAGCGCCAGCCCCTGGAGCCGTTGTAGCTCCAGCCGTGGCGCTGCACGATGGAGTCGAAGTCCTTGCGGAAGTCCTCCAGGGTCCGCCCCTCCTCACTGGCCCGGGCGATGGACCGCTGGAAGTCGGCCAGCAGATCGTCCTTGACTGCCCCAGCCACGACGAAGGCCCGGGCATGGGCCTCCTCGTAGACGTCCGTCCAGTGCCTGGTCGGGAGGCGGACCTTGTCGCGGAAGTAGTCGATGGCCTCCCGAAACGGGGTGCCCTTGGCCTTAGCGTCGCTCATTGAGCGCGTCCATTCCCTGGAGTTCGGACAAAGCCATGGCGTCCGCCAGCAGGCTGGCCAGGTCGCTCATGTCCAGCTCCGGGTACAGCTCCACCAGGCACTGCCCCAGTTCATCCAGGGAGACCACGTCCGGGGACATGACGAGCTGGCGGACGCGGTCGACCACGGCCTGCATGGACGGGGCCGAGACCACGTCCAACTGCTCGGCCAGCAGCTCCGCGTCGTCGGGATCCGCGTGGGCGTCGCCCGCCTCGGCGAAGGATGCCCCGGCCTCTCCGGCGAGGACGGCCCGGCGGCGGTAGCCGTCGCCGTAGCGTTCGCGCACGGCGTCGTCGGTCAGCTCCAGGCCGATGGAGTAGAGCTTCTCGTCGCGCTCGATGACGGCCTTGTCCTTCTCGACATCCTGGTTGACGCGCCAGATCTGCGGCGGCACGGCCCCCGGGTAGTTCCACTCGGTCAACCACCGCGCCACCCCGCCGTTGAACGATTCGCAGCACAGGTCGGCATCGCTCTTGATGACCTCGCGGCGCACCTGCCCGTGGACGTTGGCCGTGCCTACGTACGGACCCGCCTCGGTGGTCGCCGTCTGGGACAGGATGACCTTGGAGATGGCGCTATCCCAATACTTCAAAAACCCCTCGTAGTTGCCCTTGCCGTTGCCCGTGGCCTCCACCAGGGCCACGTCGAAGCCGTCCGGGAAGGCTGTGACTCCGCCGGAGCGCAACGCCTTGGCGGCCTCCATGGCTGTGCGCTTCTGCTCGTCCGTGGCGTTGGCAGGATAGGTGGCCTTGGTGTGCGGGCTGCCGAAGCGATCCAGGAACTGCGCCCAGAACTTCGCCCCGTTGCGCTTGAGGAACACCGGCCACCACAGGAAGTGCGCCAGACCGCGCCCGTATGGGGAATCGTCATCATCGGCGCCCGCGCTGAACGTCCAGAACTTGCGGTCGGGCATGACCAGGCCCGAGGGGTGCCCAGCCTTGAGCAGCCTCAACCCGCCGTCGCGGTCGAAGCCGAACCGCCACGGCTTGCGCACCTTGATCTCCTCCAGAACCACGGACTTGCCGTCCCGGCCCCATATGCACTCGGCCACGGCGTAGCCGTAGTACACGCCCATGAGCATCATCCTGGTCTTGCGGTCGAAAGCCAGGGCGGCCAGCATCTCCTTGAGAGCGTCCGCCGCCATCTTGTCCCGCTTGCCGTTGCCGCCCGGCACCACCTCCAACTCGCAGGCGATCACCGCGTCCCGGCGCTGCTGCATGCCGGACTGCACCTGCTCGTCGCGCAGCAGCTTGGCATACTCCTGAAGATCGCCCCCCAGGGACGTCAGGACGCGGTCCTCGTTGGGCAGGATCTCGGCGGCGTAGCCGCTGAACAGGTTGTCGCTTCCTGCGGCGGAGTACTCCGCCAAGTCGGGCTTGGTGTCAGGCATCGAACGTGCTCCAGTCTATGCCGGTCCCGGCGTTCATGTTAAATTCGTTCCCCCTGCTGCGGCGGAACAGCTCGGCGTGATCCGCGTCCTGCCCCAGGAGAAACTCCACGGGCGCGACGTCCATGAGACTGGCGCTCCAGCACAGGACATGGGCGATGGCGCTGTCGCCGTGACGCCTGGCCTTGTGGTCCCCGCTGTTGCTCTCGCGCGGTACCATGGGGATGCCACGCACGAGCATCACGGCACTGTGATCGTTGACCACATCGTTGTCCCTGGGGGTTGTGGTCGTGCCGTCGACGAAGGCCGCCTTCAGCTTGGGCATGTACTCGGCGTACCAGGTCTGCGACAGATGAACCTGGGCGATGCGTCCCGGGCCGTACCGCTGGGCGGCGACCTCGGCCAGGTAGCCGCCGTTGCCGGTGGCGTCCAGCGCCCCGGCCCGGAATCGCGGCAGGCGATCCACCACGAAGAACAGAATCTGACGCTGCTGCTCGAAGGGGATGTTGCGCATCTCCAGGACGAACGGCGGGCGACGCACCAGCTGGCGCGTGATCTGTGCGGGCCAGAGGCAGGACAGGTCGACGTTGCGGGCGAAGTCCTGGCCGAAGACGGATTCAAAGGTCGGATCCATGGCGTTTAAACAGGGATTCAAATGCTCATTGCACCAGTCCTCAATGACGCGCTCACGCTCCCACTTGGGGCGGAAGGTGAAGGCGTCGTCCATCTCCAGCCGGAGGACGGGAATGCCCACCTCAGCCCTGGACTCCACCAGCACGCGCGGCAGGTAGGCCCCGCCGCCCTTGGAGGGCACCACGAACAGCTCTTCCGCCGCATTCTCGCCGTAGAAGGCGATGATCTCCTCGCGCCAAGCCGCCTCGGCCTCGGGCGACCACTCCTTTCCCGTGACCAGGCAGATGCGCTGGTACAGCCCCTGGCGTAGCGCCTGGTCGAAGTCCAGGCGCATCAGCTTGCCGGGCTGTCTCCCGCTTTCAATGTCGCGGCAAAACTGGTTGAAGGCGTTGGCCTCGCCGTCGTGAGTGGAAATGACGAGCACCTTCCCACCCCAGATGAGCAGCGCCATGGCTGCCTTGAGCAGCTCGGGCAGATCGTCATGGAACGCGGCCTCGTCGATGATGACCAGGCCCTGGCGACCGCGCAGAGAGCGCGGGCGCGAGGACAAGGCCACGATCTCGTAGCCGCTGACGAAAGAGATGCGGAACGCCTTGATGTCCTTGTCGCCTTCGCTGTTGCCGAAGAAGACGAACTCCTCCACCGTGCTCGCGGCGCGGTTGAACGCCTTAGCCCACATGGCGCAGACGTCGATGAACTCTCTGGCCATGTCCAAGTTGTAGCCGATGTAGAGGGTGTCCATGCCCCCCGCCGAACGTGCGGCGGCGCTGGTCAGCACCGCCACCGAGCCGACCCCCCACGTGATACCGGTGCGGCGGCTTTTTTCAATGCCGACCACCGGGGAGATATCCAGCAGGCTGTGCACGCTCTGCTGGTACTCCAAGAGCACATCCAGCATATCCAGGCTTTCCACCCCAAAGGGGAATGCCTGGCGGGAGGCGGCGCGCAGGGTCGCCCATTCCGCCTGGGTGACGCCGTTACCCTTGGAAACCTCGGCCATGGCGTCGGCCAGTTGGGCCGCCCACTCCTCCTGGGTGATGCCTTTACCGGTCGCGTCGCTCAACCCGCACCCCCAGGATCTTCGCCTTGATGGCCTCCACGGTGTCCTTGGTCAGGCCCTTCTCCCGGCCCGCGTTCTCCACGGCCTCGGCGGCGGCCTGCTTGGTTTCCGCCTCCACGCGTTCGATGATCTTCAGCTCACGGTCCAGGCCCAGCTTGGAGGCGCGCTCGATGCGCTCGGAGATCGTGGCCAACTGCTTCAGGGTGTCCAGGCTGACGCGATCTTCGCCTTCGGAGTTGGCCTTGACAACGATGTCGAAGGTCAGACTCTTCACCAATTCCGTGACGGCACGGCCCACGTCCGCTCCCCCGGTTTCTTCGATGCGCCCGACGATGGCGTTGGCGGCTTCCCGCGCCTCGCGCAGCAGGCCGCCCTTCTCTTCGATCTGCACGGCATAGCGGTTGACCGCGCTGCGGCTGACGGTGTCCAGCCCGCGCTCCTGGAGCAGCCCGTTGAGATGCTCCACGATCTCGCGCTGTGTAAGGCGCCGATCCCGTAGGGCAGCGTTCAACTCGACGCGCAGATCCTCGGGGAGTTGGTCGATGGTCGATGGACGCCCCCGGCCCGGACGCTTTTTGCGGGCCATGGCCTACCTCCCCGGCGAGGGGCGCTTGATGCCCGGTGCGAGGGCACGACCGGCGGCGACATCGGCCCCGCGCTCGGTGAGCGTGGCCACCGCCAGACCACTCGGCTCCCGCAGCTCGACCAAGCCCTGTTCCCGGAGCCAGTACAGTTCGTTCCGGACGCGGTCCCTGGACGGCGAGAAGCCGTATTCCGTGGACATGTCCGCGATCAGACTCTCGTTCAGGGTGTAATCCGTCTGCTCCAGCAGCAGGCGCAGAATAGTGATCCGCAGGTGTTCGACGAGATACTTCTCATAGCTCATTTCTTGCTCCCGCAATTCAGCAGGTAGTCCTCCTGGCGGTCCAGTACACGGTCCATCTTGCCGATGACCCGATCTACACCGTCTATCTTAGCGTCGACCCGCTTGATGTCACCGCGCAACCCCTCAATGGACAACGAGAGGTTGTGCCACTCCCCGTTGCCGGGCAGTTCCTTGAGGAGGTCTTCGTTGGTTCGGACCCGGCCCCGCAGCTCCGTGACTTCCCGTCGCAGGTCCAACACGATCTTGCCGAGCCAGCCCAACAGGGGGACCACCAGTACCTGCACTATGCGCAGTACGAATTCGGCCACTTCCAGATTCAGTTCCACGCTTACCTCCCGGAGCCCCTGAGCTTAGCCAGTTTGTCCAGGAGCCCCTCGGGGGCCTGACCGATGTCGGCCATCTTCTCGGCGGTGCGGTTGCCGGTGTAGCTGCGGTACATGGCCGCCAGCATGGTGCCCACGCTGGCGATCAGCCAGCAGACCACATACACCAGCAGGTCCGCCTCGGCGTCGCCCAGGTCGCCCCACACGGCGGCGGCCACCACCAGGGGCAGGGCCAGGCCGCACAGGGCCAGATAGCCTCCCGCAACCCAGCGCAGCAGCTTGGGCCTGGTGCGGCGCACGTACTCGTCGGAGCTGGCGATCTCGGCCTTGGACAGGTCGCGCCCACCCTGCATGTCATCCAGGTCCAGCTCACGCATCCGTTCCGCGTGCCGCTGACCAGCCTGTTCCAGGGCCAAGCGCTGCTCGGGCGTCATGCTGGGCGCTTGGGCTTCGGCTTCGCGCAGGCCCTCGGTGACCAGATCGACACCCTGTTTGATTTTTGCCCCGGTCTCTCCGCCAATGGCCCCGGCGATGTCCGCCACGGTGTCCACCACGGTCACGACCTGCCCAACGCCCGGAATCAGGCGCAACAGATTCTTCCCGATTTTGCCAATGAGACTCACTCGGTCTTCCTCCTTGTGTGCGCCGCCCTCAGCAGGTCGGCCCGTTCTTGGATCGCCGCGTCCGTAATCTGCTTTCGGCACCAAGCGCACGTCCCGCAGATGTAGCCTCTGGCCGTGCGAAACACCTCGAGAGGACGCAGAACGCGGCATTGGGGGCACTTCCTGGCCATACCTACCCGACCATGCCTGCCGGGGTCAGGTCGATGATCGTCAGTCGGAATTCGGACACACCACCGAAGGCTTCCCGGAACTTGGCCATCTGCACCTTAGAGTTGATTACGATGTTCGCGCCGGGCTCCCAGGCCCCCACGAGGATGCAGCCCTGGGTATCCTCCACGAAGTTGCCCCGGTGGAACAGGATGTCAGTCCTGCCGGGTACGTCCCGGACCTCGAAGGTCTGGCCGAATTTTTGGGAAGTCCTGCTCGTGCAGGTGTAGACACCGGGCGGGATGCAGCTCTCGTTGGGCCGGTTGCCCCGCCACGGCTTTTCCAGGGTGTGGGCCACACCGCGCGGTCTGCCGTCCTCGCCGGTCAGAGTGAGCACACCGATAATTCCGGCGTCCTTGCCGTCGTGAAAACGCACCAGCTTCGCATCCATTGTACAAACCTCCTGTATTGCACAAAGGATGTAGCGACGTTGCGGGCCGGAGAGCACCCCGAAGAGTTCGGGGGCAAAAGGAAGGGCGGCCCAGGAATTCCTGGGCCGCCCATGCGAAATTTCCCCTTCTCTGCCACAAGGGGCTGCGGCTTGTCACTACAGACCGGGCAGGCGGGGCTGGGGCTGGTCACGACGGGCTTGCGCCGCCAGCATCTCGACGTAGCGCTGCGTTGCGCCGGTGGCCAGGGCGATGCGGCGCTGCGGCAACCCCTCGGCCAGCAGGCGCAGTATCTCGCGCTTCTTGGCCCCGTCGCACTCGCCCCTGGGCACGGTCAGTTCGTCGCCGCCGTAGACGCCGCACAGGGCGGCGAACGCCTCGGCCCCAATGACGCCCACAAACGGATGCCCCTCGGTCGGCTGCTTGGGGATATAGTAGCTCACGCCCCCGGCCATGCGGGCCAGCGCCAACGCCGCGCGCGGGCCGATGATCTCGCCCACGTCGCGCAGGCCCGAGGGCCAGTGCGTCATGTCCTGAGGGTCGAGGCTCATGCCCTCGCGTCCTCCTGGGGTTCCCACTTCCACTGGTTGCCGCGCCACACGCGCTTGTAGACCCTGCCGTCCTCGCCCAGGGCCGTCTGACCGCCCTTACGCTTGCCGCCCTTGCTCAGGGCGGTGATGACGCCACGCAACTGCGTGGGGGTCGCCCACTCCAGGCGCTCCACGCGGTACATCCTCTTGAGGATCGCGCTGGCGTAGGACCACGGCACGAACCCGTCCTTGTCCGCCAGCAGTGCTTCGATCTTGGTCATCAGCAGCGCCGTGGCCTTGGGATCCGGCTTGGGCGGGAAATTCTTGGGGAGGCCGTGCGTGTCCCTGGAAGCCTTGGCACGCGGGGGCTTGCCCCAGCCCAGGGCGTGGAATTCGTGGATGACCTGGTCGAGTTGCGTCAGGTTCATGGCCCGCAGGCTGTCCTTGCCGGTGACCCGCTCAAGGACGGCCCGGTAGGTGACGTCGTCGTCCAGCCCGGGCATCTCCCGGCGGGCCACCTGAATCTTGCGGATCAGCGCGTTGCGGTAGTCCTTGCCCCGTCTCATCGCAGCACCTCCACATCCTCGGCGGGGATCTCCACATGGCCACGGTCGAACAGGTGGCACCAGACGTACCAGTGCCCGTCGTAGCCCAGGTGGGGCGGTGCCAGCGTCCAGGTCGGCTCAGTCAGCGCCACCCCGGCCAACACCGCACCGTTGGGCACACGGACACGGGTGCGGGCCGGGATGTGCGGACGGGGGCCGGGAGCCTTGACCGAGCCGAAGCCGAGCAGATCCACGAGCGCCCGCCCCAGGCCGTCCAGGCCGAAGAAGGTGTATTTTCCGGGCTGGCGGACCCAGGCCCGCCCGAGCTTAAGGCGGTAGCGTCCGGCGACCGCGTCAGGGTGGCCGGGGAACTCCTGAGCCGCATAGACACGAATTTTCGCCTGTGTTTTGCGTCCAACCACACGCAACAGCGCACACACGGGCTTGCGCTTATCCATGCTTCGGCTCCCGCAGATCCCGCAGCTCGCGCTGGGCCGCTTCCAGCTTGCGGCACGCCTCGGCGTACTTCCTCTCCATGCTGCATTCCTCGGGGAGGAAGAACCCGCCGTCGCAAAAGCAGGAGCACTCCCGGCAACGCCCCTCGGCCCGAGCCTCCAGGTCCGCGCGCAGGGCGTCGCGTTCCTTCAGGAGGCTAGGGAAGGTCCGCAGGACGCACAGCAGGGCCAGCGCGTCGAAGGCGCGGTGATGCGCCTCGCCCGTGGTGTCGCTCTCGCACGCTTCCTGGGCCTCGCGGAATTCGTCCACTAGGCCCTCGAAGTACATAGCCACGGCTAGCATCACCGCCGGTCTGTACAGCGGGTCCAGCACCGGCAGTTGGCCGATGTCCGAGCCGTAGGCAAAGCGGTTGTCCGTGGCGCCGGGCATCAGGTGCGCTCCGGCGACAGCTCCGCCAGCTCCAGGGCCACGGACGACGTCCGCCCGCAGTTGATCCGCACCGGGCTGACCTTGGCCAGGTCCACTTCGCCGGTCGGGCCGCTGGCCACTCCGGCCAGGCCCACGACGGCCCTGCCGTCCAGCAGCCGCGCTGGGCGGTCGGTCGTGGTGGTCACGACTTCACCGTCGTAGACCCGCACGGTGACCTCGGTGCCGACTGAATAATGGTCATTCCAAAGGTCGACCTTGATCTTTCCTGGTAGGGGGTGCCCATGGTTGCTCCGTATGGCTGCTCATCAGGCCGAGGCCGCCACGCCCCGGCGACCGCCCCGAAGGGGGCGGTTTCGCAGGAGTTAAGCGGGGGCTGCACAGCGGGGGAGGAAATGGCCCTCAAGCTGCGCCGTCTCTCTGTTCAAGTGACGGCGAATGCCCATAACGTCGTGCATCAGGTCGAACTCCGGCGCCGCAGCCAGCTTGGCGAGGTCCAGTTTGCAGGAGTGATTATGGGTCGCGATCAGGTCCATCAGGATTCCATCCCGGGACACATCACGGGAGCCATACTTGCGGCAGATGGAAATACACCTGTCTGCTATGGCCTCAACCAGGGCCACCTCTTCCGGTTCCAGATGCCAATTGATTTCCATGTTGCCCTCCTCGCTGTTTCGTGGACTACAGGCGTTCCCAGCCTTCCAGCTCATACTCATCGTCCTCGTCCAGACACTGGATTTCCGCTGCGACAATCGCTCCCTCCACCAGATCGTCCACGTTGTCCCACAGAACTGCGTCTCCGGGATCGATGCGGAACAGCTCCCACAGACTATCCTCTGCCCACTCCTGCACATCCTCCGGCGGGATGTCGTCGGGCAGTGACAGGCTGACGGTCTTCCTGTGCGTAAAGGTGATGTCCAACTCATACGTCGCCATGGTGTTGCTCCTTGTGGCTGCTCATCAGGCCGAGGGCGCCACCCCTCGGCGACCGCCCCGCAGGGGGCGGTTTCGCTCTAGCTTTCCAGCACCAGCTTGGCTCCCTCCAGGTCCGATGTGGCGATGTCCACATGCTCGCATGCGGACCGGATGGCGCTCAGCCTGGCGTCCAGGCCCTGGCCGTCGGAGACGGTCAGGATGTCAGCCTCGGCCAGCGCCAGGTGCTTCCTTGCGTGGTCGATCCTGGCCATGGCCGTAGAGCACAGGCCCTTCACTAACAGGCCGGGATCAGCCATTGAGCTTCTCCTTGAGGCCCGCGCCGGGCTTGAACTTGACCACCGTCTTGGCCGGGATCTGCACGGGTTCCCCGGTCTTGGGGTTGCGTCCGGTGCGCGCCTCGCGGCCCTCGGTCTTGAAGGCGCCGAACCCGGTGATGACGACGTCCTCGCCCCGGGCCAGGCCGTTGGTGATCGTTCCGATCATGCCTTCCACGGCGAGTTCAGCGGTGGCTCGATTGTAGCCGCCCTCGTTGCTCATGTGCTTGTGGACCGCGTTGATGAATTCCTTCTTGTTCATGGTTCTCTCTCCAGGGGTTACAGGTGGTGCATCAGAATCCAGAGGATCCCTGCGGTGATGAGGTTGCCGAGCACCAGGGTTAGGAAGAGCTTGGCATACCACCACACGGCCTTACGCCGCTTCGTCGCCCAGGCGCTGCTGGTCGACTTCGATGTAGAACTCGTCCTCGCTCAGTCTGCGCATGCCGACCGTGGCCAGGCGCTCGTCCGGCCAGTCCTGCATCGCGGTCTTGTCGACGCTTTCCTTGGTGCGGATTGCGTCCAGGAAGCCGCATTCGTGCAAGCGCTCAAGCACGCGGCCCAGGGTGACCTTGGGCAGAGTCAGGAGCTTGGTGACCCGGCGGAAGCCGATGGTCCCGAAGCTCAGGGCGAGGCTCTTGCGGCGCGCGAACAGCGCCTCCCGGTGCAGGGTGGCGAAGGTGGCCAGGGCGTCCGCCAGCGTCTTGCGGCGCGTAAGCAGCGGCTCACACCGCGCCTTGGCCTCGGCCTTGGCCTGGTCGACGGTCTCGTTGAGCTGCGCCTCGTGTGCGGCCACGCTCCTGTCGATCTCGGCGATTTCGGCCAAGGCCCCTTCCGCCTGCTCCAGGGTGCCGATTATGGTTGCCTTCGGTTTTGTCCTGTTAGCCATTCCGTGTATTCCTCCTTGCCTGATATAGGCGTTTATCACTTAGGCATTTACTCCC
This sequence comes from Desulfocurvus vexinensis DSM 17965, assembly GCF_000519125.1. Classification (NCBI taxonomy): domain Bacteria; kingdom Pseudomonadati; phylum Thermodesulfobacteriota; class Desulfovibrionia; order Desulfovibrionales; family Desulfovibrionaceae; genus Desulfocurvus; species Desulfocurvus vexinensis. The sequence goes on along the minus strand of NZ_JAEX01000030.1, from coordinate 6,953 downwards.
CAGGAAAGGGAGCCTGCGGGATTCCCCTTGCTCCGCCTCCAGCCTGTCCTGGACACTCACACCGATGCTGCGGGCGTCCCGCCGGAGCCTGCCCCGTTCGCGGTTGCCGAGCATGGCCAGCACGGCGTCACGCGGCGGGCTGGTCCGCATCGCCGTCGCCGTCCCGAAACCCCAGGGGCAGGCCGCTCTCCAGGGCCTCGACCAGGGGCAGCAGATATTCCAGCTCCCGGATGATGGGGCGGACGGCTTCGTAGCTGTGCGCCTCGGCCACCCCGCCCAGGCCGCGCAGCGCGGTGATGTCCGCGCGCAGGGCCTCGCTCAGGGACAGGCCCTTCTTTCGCGTCTCTCCGGCCTCCAGGGCGCTGGCCTCCACGGCGGCAGCGTCCAGGGCGGCGGGCACGTTGCGCAGCACCTGCCACGCCACCGGGGAGACCTGGCCCAGCAGCATCCGCGCGCGCAGGGCGATGTTTTCCAACTTCTCGGCTATCATGTGACCTCCTGGCCGTTGATGTTGTGCGCGCAGGCCCGGCAGGCTTGCCACAGGCGCACCCGCTGGCTGCTGGCCGCAGAAAAGGGCTTGGCCTGGTGCTCCAGGCACTTCTCCTTGTCCAGGACGCCCAGGATCGGGCAGGACACCGTCTCGCCCATGAGCACGGCGCGGACCCGGACGGCCACGCTGTCCAGGCTGCCCCGATACTTGTTCTTGAGCACCTGGTTGATGGCGGCGGGGCTGTAGCCCACGCGCTCGGCGGCGATGCGCTGGCTGCCCACGCGGTCGCACTCCTCGGCCAGGGCGCGGACCCAATCGGGGGCCAGGCCGTCCCAGGCCGCCAGGGTGGTGTCCAGGGTGGTCGCCCGGGCGCTCATCGCTCACCCCCCTGGGACCACACCACCTCGTTCAGGTTGGGATCGAACACCTGCCGGATGCGCTGCACCTTGGGCGGCTTGGGGCCGGTGTTGCGGATCAGCCGATACCGGGCGGGCCTGTTGCCGTGCGCCGGAGCGGTGACCTTCAGGTAGCCCGCGCGGTACAGGTGCTTGAGATAGTCCTTCGCGTCGATGTCCGCGACAGGGGTCGCCGCCGTGCTGGCCGTCACCGTCAGGTCGCGGTAGCCGAACTCGCCCAGCATGCGCATGGATCGCCACATGGATTCGCGCTTGGTGGGCGGGCATTCGGTGCCGTCCTTGCGCAGGCGGGGATACTCGCGGCACTTGCGGTCCACCCGGTACACCACGGCCTCGTAGCGGCCCTCGCCGCGCAGGCCCGTCCGGGCCAGGTAGCCGCCGCGCTCCAGGCGCACCACGTAGTCCCGCACGGTGTCGCGCCCGGCGTTGGTCCGGTCCGCGACGTCGCTGATGGTGAACTCGGCCAGCGCCATCATCACGGCCCACATGTAGGCTTGGCCGCGCGGCGCGCCCTGGGCCGCCTGCCGGTCTATGGGTTGGCGGGACATCAGCCCCTCCTCGCCGGAGGCTTGCCGCTCCAGAGCTGCCGGTCGCCCCAGGCCGCGAGGTCGACGACGCCCAAACCGGCCCCGGCGGCGAACTCGCGCACGCGCTCCAGGTTCACGCAGATCCGCCTCACCCGGCCCTCGGCCAGGTCGGTAATCCGGGCGGCCAGGTCGGGGGCGATCTCAATCCCGCCGCAGTAGAGCTGGGCCAGGATCAGCGTGTCGTCGCAACTGGCGGGCTGGGCGGGAACCCAGTCCAGCACCCGGTTGTGGACGCGCTCCCAGGCCATGAGCTTGCCGGGCAGCCCCTCCTCGCCGATGAGCACCACCGCGCCCTGGCTCTTGTCCAGGATCTCGCGGATCACGTTGACGCTCTTCTCGCCCCAGTTCGTGACGTGGTCGAATTCGTCGATGATCAGCGGGCGTTCCTCAATGGCCAGCGCCTCAATGATCTGCTCGACCATGTCCGGGATGGTGCGGCCCATGACGTCCACAGCCTGGGCGGTCCTGGGGTCGCGGCGTTTGTCCACGAAGCCCAGCTCGCGCAGCACGGACTGGCAGAACTTCTTCAGCGTCCAACTGGCCCCGACCTCCACATGCAGCGCCCGGTAGATGTTCGCGGCGTAAGCGGCGCTGAACGACTTCCCGTAGCCGGAAAAGCCGTGGAACGTGCCCAGCCCGGGCAGGTGCCGGGGCCTGTTGACCACCCTGTCCATCAGCTCCGAGAACAACGCGACGTTGCTCAGGGGTGCGATGGTGCCCGTCATGTTACCGCTCGTCATGGATCGCTCTCCTTGTGGGTTGTTCCCGCGCTAGCCGATCTGGGCTGCGGGATGTTCCTTCTTGGTCTGGGCCATGAACTGTTGCACATGCTGCTGGTGCGCCTTCTGCACCCGGTATTCCGGCAGCGCCCGGTAATTCGCCAGCCACGCGGCCTTCTCGTCGGGAATGGGCTGGCCCGCCTCGAGCTGCGCCTCCAGCTCCTCGGCCTCGGCGAAACGCTCCTTGCGCAGGCGCTGTTCACGCGCTGCGGGAGTCTCGGTGGGCAGCGTGGAGACCTTGCCCTGGAAGCGGCGCTTGAGCTCTTCCCGGCGCGCGGCCTGCTCCTCGGTGAGCGGCTGGGGCTGGGGGGCCTGGGTTGCGGCGAACGCCTTGCCGGACTCGCGCAGGGCGTGGTTGCTGTAGCTCTCGGCAGGCTGCGGCAGGGCGCTGATGTTCGCGGCCTTGCGGGAGGCGTGGGCCACGATGTCTTGCAGGATGGTGTCCACCCTTGCCCGCTTGGCCGTGCGCTGGAGATCCCGCGTCGCCTCGCCCAGGTACTCCGCCTGGGCCGCCTTGCAGGCTTCCGCAAGTTCCTGCCGCGAGATGCCCAACAGCTCGGGGCACATGGCCCGGCACACGAATTCGTTGCTCTCGTTGAAGCAGTAGACGTACCCCGCGTCGGCCTCGTCCAGCAGGACGCGCACCCGACCGCCGGGCACCTCGTCCTCCAAGCGCAGGGCCGGGTGGTCGTACAGGAACCGGTCGACCTTGAGGCCCTTCTTGCTCACCGTGCGCCAGCCGTCCTTGCCGACCGCCGGGGACAGCAGGACGTCCAGGGCGCGCTCCGCGTTGTCGCCTTCGAGCCGCTCCACCACGCCGCGCCATGAGGCCGCCTGCTGGAAGGGCGAAACGCCCAGGGAGCCGTGCGTCTTGTGCTCGTACATCGTGCTCGTCCACCAGTCGCAGAACTCTTGCAGCTCCTCGGCGGTTAGACGCATATCCACAGGCGTGTCCTTGAATTCCTTCTTGCGCAGCCGATCGGCGAAGGATTTACGGCTTTCGATGGCCTTACGGTCCACGACGCTATGGCCGACGTAGCCTTCAAGCAGCTCGAAAACGCCGTGTAAAAAGGTCTTGAACACCCGTTCGATGTGGGGTTTCTCCTGGGGGTTGAACGGCGTACAGAGGTTCTGGGTGACACCCAGCCACAGGAAGCAACGCTGCATCTCGTAGGAGACATAGTCCGCGCCGTTGTCCGTCTTGGCTTCCTCCGGCACACCCCACTCCAGGATGCAGCGCCTGGTCAGGGCTTTGATGGCCGCCGTCTTCGACGTGCGCGAGACCAGGAAGCGCACCCGCCGCGACCACACGTCGAGGATGCCGATGATGTGATGCCGCCGCCCGTCCGCCAGCATCACATCCGCCACCGTGGAGTCGTACTCCCAGCGCTGGTTCAGGCGGACGACTTCCTCGGAGGCGTTGCCCGTGGCCGACAGGTGCGTGTTGCGCCAGCCGTCCGGGTTCGCGCAGCGCGTGAGCAGACTGTCGTTGGCTTCCCGGTACTTGGTCAGCCAGCGGGAGAGGGTGCGCAAAGACGGCTGGCAGGGGCGCGCAAACCGGGCTTCAATGGCCTCCTTCATGCTTTGAGCACTGATCCCGGGATACTTGTAGAGCATGCCCACAACCAAATCCCGCAGCTCCGGATTGCTGTCGATAACGCCCGTGCCCCGGCGGTGCTGGCCGTAGCGCCCGGCCAGGGCCGCGACGCCCTTGTTGCGCAGGGCCTTGGCCCAGTTGATGAGGGTATTCTTGGAGACGGTGGCCACGTGCTCCCGCACCCAGTCGGGCACGGCAAGGGCCTCGCGGTCCTGGCCGCCGTTGTAGAGCTTGCAGAACTCGACCCGGGCGCGCCCCGTGGGCAGCCCGGAGGTCTTGCGCCAGCCGTCGAACAGCGTCAGCACCATCGCGCGGGCCTCGCCGCGCCGCTGCGCCCGCTCCGGCAGCCCCGCCACGGGCACCACCGCAGCCTCGCCCCTGCGCCCCATCCGGTCGCAGACCTCGGTCACGATCTCGGACTGCGCGGCCCGCTCTGCCTCATGCTTCGCAATGGCTAGGCGCGTCTCCTCCGGCATTGAGGACACCAGCCACTCATTGCCGCCGCCCCGGCCCTGGCGCGGGCGCGAGGCCCAGCCTTCGCGCTTTGCTCGCTGGTCGATCGCCTGCCGAGACACACTTATGAGATCGCTCAATTCCCTTGTGCTGTAGGTGCTATTGTTGGTGCTGCTTGCGGCCATGGCGGTCAGCCTGCCTTGCGGGTCAGTTCGTCGTTCTTCATGTCTTCGGGCAGACTCAGCGCGTCGAGAGGGCATCCGAGGTCACGCAAGGCGACCAGGACCCTGCGGTGGTTCCTGCTGCCGCGAACCGTGGCCGACACGGCCTGGATGGAGACGCCAAGCTCCCTGGCGATGTCGGCCATGTTCATTCCCTTGGCGTCCAGATACTCCCGGATGCGGTAGGGCTTCCTGTGTCGACCAGGCCCGGCAGCCGCATGGACGTTCATCGAATTGCCTCCTCAAGCTGCTTTTTGCGGCGCTGCAACGCCTTGATCTGGTTCTCCACCTCGACTCGCTCCAACAGCAGCAGCTGCTCGGCGCTGACGACCGCGCCGTCATGCACCGCAGCCTGGACGGACAAGGGCGACAGGTCGCCCACCACATCCATGAAGACATTCAGCGCCCGGATGCCGGGCATGTGGTCGGGAGCGGAGGGGGAAAGCCACTTGGCGAAGATGTGGTCGGAAAGCTCCTTGGCGTTGCCGCCGGTGAGGCGCACTCCGGCCTCGACTGCGCGGGCGTTCATGCGGGCGACAACCTCCTCGCGTGACACTCGATGGCTGTCGCAAAACCGCTTACAGGCAGCGGCCATGGCCGCCTTTATCTCCCGGTCAATCAAGGAGAGGCGGTTGGTCGTGCTGTCGAAGAGGGAGAATTGCCGCATGATCGCCGTCCGTGATTCCTTTGGTCGACGTCCTGTTTTCGTGAAATGGCAGACGTTGACCGTTAGGCGGAGCGGCTGTACCGTGAGGTGAATTGTTGTAGTCAGGAATCAACCGCCCGCAAGGACTTTAAACACCGTTGGTTTAAAAAAGTCAACCAAAAGTTTGGTTGCAGGTTTCTTGCGCCAGCCTTAGCCACACTTTAAGTTACACCAATGGTTTGCAATGCCCCGGCACTTGCATCTTTGGTTGCAGGTTCGCTTATGGAAGATGCAACTTGGGAAGAAATCCTTCAGCGCTTGCTCGCTTCCACAGGCTCGCCGACTGAGGCGGTTCTCGCGGATCGCCTTGGCATAAGCAGCCAATCGATCTACAACGCTAAAAAGAAAGGGAAAATTCCACCGGCTTGGGTGGTCGACGTATCGAAAAAATATGACGTTTCAACGGACTGGCTATTCTTCGGTCTGGGGGCGATGCGTAGAAGCGACTCGGGGCCATCGGAGGAGCGTGACCGTGCGCCACAAGAAGGCGCCCGAGATCTGCTCATGGTCCCAAGAGTTAAGGCGCGTCTGTCGGCAGGGTCCGGCTCGCTGGAGACGTCGGATGACATTGAAGAGCGCTATGCTTTCAAGAGCAAGTGGCTGCGAAGCAAGGGTCAGGCGTCGAAAATGGTCCTGATGTATGTCACTGGGGATTCAATGGAACCGGACATCAAGGACCGCGATATGGTTTTGATAGATCAGTCCCAGGTCGACATCGTGGCAGGAGGCGCGTACGCCATCGGAATGGATGACGAGGTATTGGTTAAGTATGTGGACAAAGAGCCAGGGACGTACGTTCTAAGGAGTGCCAACCCTCTGTATTCGTTAATAAAAGTAGATTTGAGGGACGAATCTTTGAATGTCCGAGTGATCGGACGAGTTCTGTGGGTAGGTCGCGAAGTATAGCTGTTTTCTCTATATCTGCACATGAGGATATCATGCTTTTCTTAAAACACCTCTGCATCATCACAATGCTTTTCCTGCTCGCCTCATGCGGAGGATCGGCTCCGGAGACTCCGCACGCATTGCCGTATATTGTAATCAAGACGGATGATTTCAGCTTCCCAGGCAGGAAGAGAATGAACGTGGCCTTCTACGTTGAGAAGAAGGACTCAACATTTCTGGAGCGAGTGCATACAGCCATGAAGGCTGCCTACGATTTGCAGCAAAAATACGACTGCGACGTGGCGATTTCTTGGATGGCCATCGGGCCAAGCAGTTCAACGATACTAGGGGAGACTTTGCTTTCTAAGGCTGTTTTCGTGCCGGACGGGAAAGGACTGTCAGGGAAAGATCCGGGTAAAATGTGGGATGTCTTGGGCACCGAAGTGACGCCGACAGAGGACCAGGAAAAATTGCGGGAAGCTATTGACGTTATGTACAAAAAAGCAGACACCGCAGGTGCTTCTCATGCCTGCACCGATTTGCCTGCTTTGGATTGTTATAGGGTGATGGCTGAGAAGCTGGGACTCCCTGCTGAAACACGTCCCGCATCGCTCACCCCTGTGCCATATCTGGTGAATTAGGCTCGTCCCAATATAAGTGGCGTAACGGGCCGCCTTGTCCAAAGATAAGTGGCAGGGCGGCCCGCCGCTGTTCCGCACCCGACCAGATCGAAAACCCACGCCAGCCGTGGCGTTGTCCCACGAGTTCCCGCATGGTCCCGCACTGCCTCACTTGTCCAAGACTATCTGGCTAAACACA
>NZ_JAEX01000029.1 GCF_000519125.1 Desulfocurvus vexinensis DSM 17965 | reverse complement strand
TTGGCGCTCAACGCGGCCATCGAGGCCGCGCGCGCGGGCGACGCGGGCCGGGGCTTCGCCGTGGTGGCCGACGAGGTGCGCAAGCTGGCCGAGAAGACCATGCACGCCACCCAGGAGGTGGGCAACGCCATCGGCGCCATCCAGGACAGCACGAAGAAGAGCATCCACTCCATGGAGCAGACCGCCGGGGTGGTGGGCGACAGCACCCGGCTGGCCAGCGAGGCCGGGCAGTCGCTGGTCGAGATCATCCGCATCATCGAGGGCACCGCCGACCAGGTCCGGGCCATCGCCACGGCCAGCGAGGAGCAGTCCGCCGCCAGCGAACAGATCAACCGCGGCACCGAGGAGATCAACCGCATCTCCTCGGAAACCGCCGAGGCCATGAACCAATCGGCCCTGGCCATGCAGGACATCGCGCGCCTGTCGGACCAGTTGCGCAACCTCATCGACGAGCTGAAGTCCGCCTAGCGCACGGTTGAAAAGCCCGTCCAGGCCGTCCCCAAACGGTGAAATGACGGCGCAAAAAAATCCAAGCCCGCGCGTCTGTCTTGCCACGCGTCGGGCTTGGATTTTTTTGCGCCGCGCCGCAGGCCGTCCTTCGGGGCCGCCCCCGCCGGGGCTTTACATCGCCGCGCGCTGCCTTATCCTGGGGCCGTGCCCGGCCCGCGTCGGGCACGGCCCCGCGCGCACCGCAACCCCGGAGGATCCATGCTCTTCAGCTACCACAACCCCACCCGCATCCTCTTCGGCCAGGGGCAGATCGCCGCCCTGGCCCAGCTCGTGGAGCCCGGCGCCCGGGTGCTGCTGCTCTACGGCGGCGGCTCCATCAAGAAGAACGGCGTCTACGACCAGGTGATCCGGGCCCTGGCCGGGCGCGCCTGGTGGGAGTTCTCCGGCGTGGAGCCCAACCCGCACATGGAAACCCTGGACAAGGCCGTGGCCCTGGTGCGCGAGCACAAGGTGGACCTCATCCTGGCCGTGGGCGGGGGCTCGGTCATCGACGGCGCCAAGTACGTGGCCGCCGCCGCGCTCTACGACGGCGACGGCTGGGACATCCCGACCCGCAGGCACACGGTGCGCCGCGCCGTGCCCCTGGGCGCGGTGCTGACCCTGCCCGCCACAGGCTCGGAGTCCAACACCGGCGCGGTCATCACCCGCGCGGCCACGGGCGAGAAGCTGCCCTTCCTCTCCCCCGCCGTGCAGCCGCGCTTCGCGGTGCTCGACCCCGACACCATGAAGACCCTGCCCGAACGCCAGCTGGCCAACGGCATCATCGACTCCTTTGTCCACGTCTGCGAGCAGTACCTGACCCGGCCCACGGGCGCCCTGGTGCAGGACGGCTACAGCGAGGCCCTGCTGCGCGCCCTGGCCGCGCTGGCCGGGAGCTTCGCGGGCCGCGACGACGACCTGTGGCGGGCGAACCTGATGTGGGCGGCCAACCAGGCCCTGAACGGGCTGGTGGGCCTGGGCGTGCCGCAGGACTGGGCCACGCACATGATCGGCCACGAGATCACCGCGCGCCACGGCCTGGACCACGCCGTGACCCTGGCCATCGTCCAGCCCGCGCTGCTGCGCGTGCGCCTGGAGGCCAAGCGGGCCAAGCTGGAGCAGATGGGCCGCACGGTCTTCGCCCTGGAGCCCGGGGCGGACCTAGCCGAACGCACCATCGCGGCCATCGAGGCCCTGTACCGCTCCCTGGGCGTGCCCACGCGGCTGTCGGCGGCGGGCGTGGCCGGGCCAGACGCGCCAGGCCGGTTGGTGCAAGCCCTGGAACGCCACGGCATGACCGCCCTGGGCGAAGACGGCGCCATCACCCCCGAGGTCGCCCGCGCCATCCTGACCCAGGCCCTGTAGCCCGGCCCGGCCCCGAAAAACCGGGCGCCGGTCCAAGGACCGGCGCCCGGTTTCGTCCTCTCGCCAGAGGCACCCCGCCCCCTCACGGCCCGAGCAGGGCCGCCAGCTCCCGGCCCCAGAGCACATGGGCCAGGGCGCCCAGGCACAAAAAGGGCCCGAAGGGCACCCGCCGCGCGCCCAGGGGCCCGGCCCCGGGCCGCAGGGCCGCGCCCAGGGCCCCGGCCAGCAGCGCCCCACCCGCGCCAAACACGGTAATCACCGGCAGTGCCGAGACCCCGCACAGCCCGCCCAAAAGCGCGGCCAGCTTCACGTCGCCAAGGCCCATGCCCTCCACGCCCCGCACCAGGCCGAAGCCCTGACGCACGGCCCAGAACAGCCCCCCGCCCGCCAGCGCCCCGGCCACGGGCTGCCACCAGGGCAGCCCCAGGCCGAACACGGCGGCAAAGGGCGCCAGGGCCGCCCCGCCCAGGGTCACGGCGTCGGGCAGCAGGCGCACCTCGGCGTCGATGCCCGCCGCCACCAGCAGCGCCCCGCCAAAGGCCAGGTAGACCGCGAAGGGCACCCCCGGCCCCAGGCGCCAGGCCAGCAGGGCGGCCAGCAGGGCCGAGGCGGCTTCCAGCCATGGCCAGGCAGGCCCCAGAGGCGCCCCGCAGCCCCGGCAGCGCCCGCGCCGCAGGGCCGAGGGCACCAGGGGCACAAGCGCCCCCGGGCCCTGCCCCGCGCCGCACGCCGGGCACCCCGGGCCGGGCCGCAACAGGGGCGCCCCGGTCACATAGCGGCGCACCAGCCAGGCGTACGGCCCGCCCAGGGCCAGCCCCAGGGCGGCGGCCAGGGGGACGAACCAGTCCGTCACGTCCAGCCTCCGGGCCCGCTCATGCGGCGTCCGGCTGCGGGGCGGCCTGGGCCCGGGCATCGGCCCGCTTGCGCCGCCAGATGACCACCCGCGCCACGGTGTAGGCCGCCAGGGCCAGCACACCCATGGCGATGCCGAACAGGCGGCCCCAGTTGGTGGGTTGCACGAAGGTTTCCACCACCGGGGTCAGCACGGTACCCTGCCCGTCCACGTGGCTCCAGGTGCCGTCGGGGTTGCGCAGGAAAATGGCGGTCTCCTGGGTGGTCGCGCCGGTCTTCTGGTCCATGACCGAATAGTGGACCGCGGCCCTGTTGCCGCGCTGCTCCACGGCCCCGAAATCCAGCACGAACCAGCGGCTGCTCTTGCCCGTCTCGTCGCGCCGGGCGCTGACCCAGGGCTCGATGTGGAAGGCCACGTAGTCGGCGATGAGCACCTTCTCCTTGAGCGGCGCCTTGACCAGCCCGGCGGTGCTGTGGGCCAGGGCGGCGTCCACGGACAGCAGGGCGCCCAGCAGGGCCAGCAGCAGCAATGCGGCGATACGTTTCATGTCCCCTCTCCTTGCGGTTGGATGGTTGCCTGGTCCGCCCCCGGCCAGGGCAGGCGCTCCAGGCGCGCGCCCCGGTAGTAGCGGGCCAGGATGTCCTGGTAGCCCAGGCCGGAGCGGGCCAGGGCGGCGGCGCCGTGCTGGCTCATGCCCACCCCGTGGCCGAAGCCCTGGCCGATGAAGGTGAAGCCGCCTGCGGCGGGGCGCACGCGGCACAGCAGGCTGCGCGGCCCCGAGGGCCCCAGGAGCGCCCGCAGCCGCCCGGCGGGCAGGCGCAGCACCCCGGATTCGCTGGTTACGGAAAAGACCCGCGCCCGCCCCCCGGGGCTGGCCTCGGCCACGTCCAGCCCCAGCACGCGGGTGGCCCGGTGCCCGGCGCGGGCCAGGGCCGCCAGCAGCTCCGCCTGGCCGACATCCACGCGCCAGGGCATGGGCGGGGCCAGGGCTCCGGCGGGGTCCGGCCCCGGGGCCAGCACCGGCGCCGGGCCGGGCATCCCGGACCCCGCGCCCTCGATCCAGCCGCCGCTGTGGGCGTGGTAGTAGGCGGCAAAGGGCTTGCCCTCGTGGGTCAGCACCTGGCCCCGGGTGGCCAGCACGGCGCGGTCCGTGGCCGGGGCGGCGCGGCCCTGGCCGAGGTAGACCTGGCTGCGCTCGTCGGCGTAGAGGTCGAAGGACCGCCCGGGCGCGCCCCGGTGGGCCAGGGCGTAGGTCCGCGCGGCCACGGCCTGGGCCTTGTGGGCCTCGGCGGGCCAGGCGGCGGGCATCTCGGCGGGCACCACGCCGCGCAGATACGTTTCCAGGGCGACGTGCTGCACCGCCGCCACCTGACCATCCAGGGGCACCAGACGCAGGCGCGGGCCGTACAGCCCCTGGCCCAGGCGCGCCAGCCCGCCCCGGGGCTCCAACCAGGCCTCGGCCCCGCAGGGCAGCGCCCCCCCGGCCCAGGTGCCGCGCAGGGCGAAGCCCGGGGCGGCGCCCTCCAGGGTCAGCGTGAGCGTTCCGGCGGGCAGGGCCCGGGCCGCGCCCCCGGCGCGCAGCAGCGTCCCGGCGGGCACCTCCAGGCGCAGGACCGGGCCCCGGGCCAGCAGCACGCGCACCTCGGGCGAAGAATCGGCCCGGCCTGCGGGCCAGGGCGAGGGCGAGGCGGCCTGCGGCGGGGCTGCGGGCGGCCCCAGGCAGTCCGCACAGGCGCGCTCCAGGGCCCCGGGCAGCCGCGCCCCGGCGCGGGCCAGGGCCACGGCCTCGGCGCAAGCCCGGGTCTGGAAGTCGGGGTCCTGGCCCAGGCCCGATCCGGCAGCCAGGGCTTCGGCCAGGATCAGGGCGGCGTCGTCCGCCGCGCCCATGGCCAGGGAGCTACGCGCGGCCTCCAGCACCGCGAAGCGCCGCACGGCGGGCGCGGCGTCGGACGCGGCCAGGGCCGCGTATTCCAGCCGGGCCCGGTCGTGGCGGCCCAGGGCCGTCAGCAGCAAGGCGCGCTCCACGGCGGCCTCGGCCTGGCCCTGGGCCCGGGCCGCGCCAGGGGCCAGGGCCAGCCAGGCCACGGCCAGCACATGCAGGGGCAAGAGCCCCAGGGCGGCCCGCCAGCCCGGCGGTGCCCCCGGATGCGGCGGATGTCCGCGCAGGGCTAGTCGGCGCACAGCTCGTAGCCCTCGCCGCCCAGGGGGTAGATGGTCACGGTCTTCTGGCAGCCCGGGGGGCCCGTGCTGGTGCCGTTGGTGGTCTGCGTGGGGTGCGGCGAGGCGTAGTAGCCCGTGCCCGCGTCCGAATTCTTGAAGTCCTGCTGGCGGTACTCCATATAGGCCCGGCCCACGGGCACGAAGCGTTCTGCGGGCATGGAGACGGCACTGTCCGTCGCCACCTCCTTGATGGCCACGTCCGTGTCCTTGACCTGCTCCGCAGGCAGCAGGGCCACGCTCAAATCGTCGCTCTCAGTACGCCCGAAGCGGAAGACCTCGTCAGGAACCGTGCCGTTGGCCCCGGCCTGCCACAGGTGCAGCTTGCCATTGAGAGGCGCCCACAGCTCCACCCGGGACTGGGACTGCCCGCCGTCCCGGGGCTGGATGGCGCCAGCGGCACGCACCACCACCCGCACGGGCACCTCGAATTCGTGGCGGAACAGGGTTACGGCCAGATCGTCGGCGGAGGAATCCCCGGCGTCCGAAGCGTTGACGCCCTTGCTGGCCAGATGGACGTTGCCCTGGTGATCGACGCGCACCATGAGCGGGCGGTCCCAGGCGTCATGCCACAGGGGCGGGCCGTCCGCTGGCGCGGCCGCGTAACCCCCGCGCCAGCCCAGGGCCAGGGGCGGCTGGCCGTCCACGGTGTTCACACCCCACCAGGGCAGGGCTCCGGCTCCGGCGTAGTAGTTGGACACGGGCTGATAGGGTCCGCACTCCCCGACATCGTGCTTGGTGCCGTCCTTGGCGAAAAGCCCGAGTTCCGGGAATCCCACGTCCGTTGTCGCCTCCCAGTCCGAGGACGCGGGCGGGGCGCCCGAGCAGTACGCGCCTTCCTCCTCAGTGCAGCGGTAGGCCACATCGTCCACCAGCACATGGTCCGCGTTGGCCAGCAGCAGGTAGGGCCGGGGCTGGACGTACTGGGCGCCCGCCGCCCATGCGGGGAGGCCCGGGAACTGGGCCCGGTCCACGGTCCCGGTCACGGCCTTCCAGTAGGACGAACCGGTGCTTGGCTCCTGCGTGTCCGCATGGCTCCTGGTGCAGACGTAGACCCGCCCGCTGGGCGAGGTGCCGTGGTAGACGAACGAGCCGAAGAGCGTTTCCACGCCGCCCACGTCCGCCGCGTAGCCCATGGGCTCGGCCTGGGCGCCGGAGGCGGTGCGCCGGGGGGCGAGGATGGCCGCGCGCAGGGCCTGGAGCCGGGCCCAGGTGCGGGCGATCTTGAGGGTCGTGTCCTCCGCCTCGTGACGGGTGATGCGGTAGATGAGGTTGTCCGCGTTGAGGCCCGTGGGCGGATCGTCCAGCAGCCCTTCAGGATTGTAATCCCCATCGGGCCCGGCGCTGATGAAGACCAGGCTACGGGGCGCGCCTGTATCGGTGGCCTCCTCCCCGGCGGTGAGCACCACGAAGGCCCGGCCCCAGCCGTCCTGCAGGCGGCCCTCGCTGTGGCGCAGGACGAACCAGCGGTCCTCGGGGTCCGTGCCGTCGCCGTACTCGAAGGGATTGTCGTCAGGATACGGGTCGCGCGGGGCGGCCATGTACGGGCCGCGCCATTCGGCGGGGAAGGAAAACCTGCGCCAGTCCCCGTTGTTGTCACGCACCCCTTCGGCCCACAGGCCCAGGGGCTGGGCAAAGGCGTCCGTTTCCGCCTCGGTGAAGCTCGGGTCGGCGCTCTTATCATACCATCCGGCCACGGCCAGCTCGTCGGGGCTCGGGCTGTCTTCGTTCAGTTCCACCTCCCAGCGCTCCTGGCCCGGATTCCAGACCGTGGCGTAAAGCCGGGGCAGCTCGCCCATGGCGCCCACGTAGCCGCCGATCAGCGGCTGGCCGTCCGGGCCGGTCTGGCCCCGGGGGCCGAGGATGGCCGCGCGGATGGCCTCGAAGGCCGCGTCGGTGTCGCGGCGGCGCGCGGCGTCGTCCTTGCGGCCCAGGCCGGGCAGCAGCAGCGCCGTGAGCATGCCCAGGATGGCGACCACGACGATGAGCTCCAGCAGCGTGAAGCCCGCCGCTGCCGGGATGCGCGCCCCGCGCGTGAACGGTCGGCTCTGCATGGCCCCCCCTCCCCCTCGCGCCGCGCCGGTCAGGGCACGTCCATGAGCACCTGCACGGCGGCGCGCTCGCGCAACTGCCGGATCAACGCCTCGATGGCCGCCGGGGTGCGCTCCTCGCGCATCTGGGCCGCCATTTCCTCGCGCACCTCGCCGAACTCCGCCGTGCGCCGGGGCTGGGCCTCCAGCACCGCATGCAAATGCGCCCCACGCTTGGAACCCACGGGCTGGCCAAGGAACCCCGCCGCGCCCTGGCGCACCTCCCTGGGGATGCCCGATTCGCCCCGGCTGGACAGCACCCAGCCCAGCTCGCGGGCCGTGGCCCCGGGGAAATCCGCGTCCAGCTCCCGGGCCAGGGCCTCGGCCCGGGGCAGGAAGTCCCCCTCCCCGGCCTCCAAAGCCACGCGCGCCTGGGCCAGGGCCGCCAAGGCCCGGGCGCGCAGGTCCGCACCGGCGGGTTGGCCCGGGGCGCCCAGGGGCAGAAAGACCTCGGCCACGCGCACCCGGGGCGGCACCACCAACTGGTCGCGGTCGCGCATGTAGCGCGCACGCAGCTCGACCTCCGAAAGGGTGATGCCCGGCTGGATGACCTCCTCCACCAGACGGTTCACCGAGGCCTGCTGCTGCCACAGGACCACGTATTGCTCGCGGGTCATGCCCGCCTTGGCCAGGCGCGCGGCGAATTCCTGCTCCGAGCCGCTCTGGGCGGCGACGATGCCCGCCCGCAACTCCCCGGCCTGGGGGCTGGCCTGCACCCCCCGGCGCCGGGCCTCGGCGGCGAGCAGTTCCATCTGGATCAGGTTGTCCAGCACCCCGGCGGCCAGCTCGCGGCGCAGGGCGTCGTCCACAGTCCGGCCCTGGGCCTGGGCCTGGCCGAGCTTGTCGCGCAGGGCGTTGTCGAACATCCAGCGCGGCACCTGCGCGTCGTCCACCACCAGCAGGGTCCGCGTGTCCTGCTGCAACGCGGGGGCCTGCGGGGCCGGAGCCTGCTCCTGCGCCAGAATGGACCCCGCCCCCAGGGCCAGGGCCAGGGCCGCCGCACCCGCCGCCGCGCACACGCCGCGCGCCGAAATCCCGAACACCGTCATTCCCAGCTCCTTGTCTTGCGTCCGCTCACGCCCCGTAGGTGGCGAGCATTCCGGAAATCAGCGCGTACATCACGAAGCCAACGATGCCGCCCAGCACGATGATCAGCAGCGGCTCGATGGCCGCGTTCATGCGCTTGACCATCACATCCAGCAGCTTCTCGTGGATGTCCGCCGCCAGGTTGAGCACGCGCTCCATCTCGCCGCTCTCCTCGCCCATGGCTACCATCTCGCCCGCCATGGCCGGGATCACCCCGCTCGCCTCCAGCAGCGACACGGACATCCGCCCCCCGTCGAGCACCCGCTCGATCATGGCGTCCACCACGCGGATGGCCGCCGCGTTGGCCAGGGTGCCGCGCACGGTGCGCAGGGCCTCCACCAGGGGCACGCCGCTGGCGTACATGGTGGAAAGCGTCCGGCACAGGGTGACCACCACCCCGTAGCGCACGATGCTGCCCAGCAGCGGCACATGCAAAACCGCGTGGTCGATGGCCAAGCCCAGGGCGGGCGAGCGCCGCGCCAGCAGCACGACCACCGGCGTGGCCAGCATCCCGTAGCCGATGGCCCGCAGGTTCTCCTGGATCCAGGCCGAGGCGGCCATGACCATGAGCGTGGACTCGGGCAACCCCTTGCCGCCCTTGAGCATGGGGATGAACTTGGGCACCACCACCACGGTCATCACGAAGATGGCCACCCCGGCCATGGACACGACCATGGCCGGATAGATCATGGTCGAGATGAGCTTGCGCTTGAAATCCTGGCGCGCTTCGAGCTGCTCGGCCACGCGGGTCATGATCAGCCCCAGCTCGCCCGAAAGCTCGGCGGCCTCGATGAGCCGGATGATGGGCCCGCCGAACACGCGCCGCTCCTCGCCCAGGGCGGCGGAGAGCGGCATGCCCTGGGCCAGGCGGTCGGTGATGCGCGCGAGCATCCGGCGCATGGCCGATTTGTGGGCCTGGCCGCCGAGCACCGCGATGGCGCGCATGAGGCTCACGCCCGACTCCAGCAGCACCGAAAGCTGGCGGAAGAACAGGGCCACATCCCCGGCCTTGGGCCCGCCCAGGCCCAGGGCCGAGAGGTCGATCTCCATGTCCAGCGGGTTGGAGGTCCCGCCCCCGGCCTGGCCCTTGGCCCCGCCCCTGCGCGGGCGGATGTCCAGGGCGAAGATGCCCTGGGCCTTGAGCTGGGCCGCCGCCGCCGCCGAATTGGCCGCGCTGACCACGCCCCGCGAGCGGTTGCCCGACCCGTCCAGGGACACATAGACGAAATCAGGCATGGCTAGTCACCGATGGTCACCCGCTGGACCTCCTGCACGGAAGTCGTTCCGGCCACGAGCTTGGCCACGGCGTCCTGGCGCAGGCTGCGCATCCCGGCGGCCTGGGCCAGCTCGCCCAGGGCGTCGGCCGACTGGCCGCGCATCACCGCCCCGCGCAGGGCGCCGTCCACAAGCATGAACTCGAACACGCCGATGCGCCCCCGGTAGCCCACGCCCTGGCACAGCGGGCAGCCCCGGGGGGCGTACCAGGTCTGCGGTCCGTCGTCCGGGTCCAGGCCCATCTGGCGCACCAGGGCCTCGTCGGGGCTGAAGGGCTCCTTGCAGCGGTCGCACAACACGCGCACCAGCCGCTGGGCCAGCACCCCCGTCACCGACGAGGCCACCAGGAAGCGCTCGCAGCCCATGTCGATGAGCCGGGGCAGGGCGCCGGGGGCGTCGTTGGTGTGCAGGGTGGTCAGCACCAGGTGGCCGGTGAGGGCGGCGCGCAGGGCGATCTCGGCGGTTTCGGCGTCGCGGACCTCGCCGACCATGATCACGTCGGGGTCCTGGCGCAGGATGGTGCGCAGGGCCCCGGCGAAGTCCACCTTGTTGTTGTGGCCCACATGGACCTGCGTCACCCCGTCGATCTTGTATTCCACGGGGTCCTCGACGGTGGTGATGTTGATGGCCGGGTCGTTGATGGTGTTGAGCGCCGCGCTCAGGGTGGTGGACTTGCCCGAGCCCGTGGGCCCGACGATGAGAATGATGCCGTGGGGGCGGCGGATGAGCCCGCGAAAGGCTTCCAGATGGTCCGGCGCCAGGCCGATGGCCTCCAGGGTCAGGCGGTGGCCCTCGCTGGCCAGAAGGCGCATGACCACCTTCTCGCCGTGGATGGTCGGCAGGCTGGAGACGCGGATGTCCAGCGGCCGCCCCATGGCCGTGACCTGGATGGCCCCGTCCTGGGACTGGCGGGTGTCGGCGATGTCCATGCCCGCCATGACCT
Organism: Desulfocurvus vexinensis DSM 17965; assembly: GCF_000519125.1. NCBI lineage: Bacteria > Pseudomonadati > Thermodesulfobacteriota > Desulfovibrionia > Desulfovibrionales > Desulfovibrionaceae > Desulfocurvus > Desulfocurvus vexinensis. Next base: position 10,191 of record NZ_JAEX01000029.1, on the reverse strand, counting down.
TGATGCGCGAAACCAGCCCGGGGTGCAGTTCGGGCGGGAAGGTCTCGATCTCGCGCAGCATGCCGTCGGTGCGAAAGCGCAGGCGCACCCGGTCCTTCATGGCTTCCAGGTGGATGTCCGAGGCCTTCATGCGCGCGGCGCGCTCGATGAACGAGGCCACGATCTCGGCGGGCCCCGCGTCGGCATTGGCCTCCAGGATGCCGCGCTCGTAGGCGCGCTCGATGTGCTCGCGCAGCCTGCCCGGCAGGGCCACATGCTCCCTGATCTGGCGGCGCACGGCGCGTTCGAGGTTGCGCCGCAACTGCGGGGCCAGGGGCCGCTCCACGGCCACGCACAGGGTCGTGTCGTCCACGGCCAGGGGCAGCACGCCGCTGCGCCGGGCCACGGCCTCGGGCAGGGCCTGGGCCGCCGCCGGGTCCAGGGACAGTTCGTCCAGGTCCACATAGGGCAGCCCGGCACCCCGGGCCACGGCGCGGGCCACGTCCTGCTCGCTCACATAGCCCAGGCGCACCAGCACCTGGCCCAGGGGCGCGCGTTCCTTGGCCTTGACGCGCAAGGCCGTGGCCAGCTGCTCGTCGTCGATCTTGCCCTGCTCCAGCAGCAGGCCGCCCAGCAGGCGTCGGGCCGGGGGCCCCTCCTGCGTCCGGCCCGGCGCCCGCTCCCCCCCCGGGGCCGCCATGACCTGCGCTGCACCCAGGATGGCGCTAGACATGCAGGCGCTCCAGGTGCGGGCGGATCAGCGATTCGCTCTTGGCCATGCGCAGGGCTGTATCCTTGTCGATACGCCCGTCCTTGCACAGCCGCGCCAGGGACAGCTCCATGGTCTGCATGCCCTCGGACGCGCCGGTCTCGATGCTGGAATAGATCTGCTCCACCTTCTGGATGCGCACCAGGTTGGCGATGCCCGGGGTCACGCGCATGACCTCCACGGCCACCGCGCGCCCGCAGCCCGAGGGCTCGCGCAGCAGCCGCTGCGAGACCACCCCGCGCAACACCCCGGCCAGCTGCGTGCTGATCTGCGGCTGCTCCTCGGCCGGGAACACACTGACCATGCGCGTGATGGTCGAGACCGCGTCGCGCGAGTGCAGGGTGGAGAAGACCAGGTGCCCGGTCTCGGCGGCCATGATGGCGATGCGGATGGTGTCCAGGTCGCGCATCTCGCCCACCAGGATCACGTCGGGGTCCTCGCGCAGGGCGTCGCGCAGGGCGTCGGGGTAGCTGGGCACGTCGGAGTACAGCTCGCGCTGCGTCACCCGGGCCACCGCGTTGGCGTGCAGGAACTCGATGGGGTCCTCCACGGTGATGATGTGCATGGGATACTTGCGGTTGATCATGTCGATGAGCGCGGCCAGGGTGGTGGTCTTGCCCGAGCCCGTGGGCCCGGTGACCAGCACCAGCCCGTCGCGCAGGGCGGTGAAGCCGTTGACCGCAGCGGGCAGGCCCAGGGCCTCGGCGGAGCTGATGTCCGAGGGCAGGCGGCGCAGCACGGCGGCCAGGGTGCCGCGCTGGTGGAAGACATTGACCCGGAAACGGGCCACCCCGGGCAGGGAATAGCCCAGGTCCGCGCTGCGCCTGTCTTCGAGCACCTGGCGCTGGCGCCCCGTCATCACCGCGTGGAACATGGCCAGCAGCTCGTGGTGGGCCAGGGGCGGATGGTCCAGCTCGCGGATGTCGCCGTTGACGCGCACGGCGGGCCGCTCACCCGAGGTCAGGTGCAGGTCCGACCCGCCCAGGTCGAAGGTCGTGCGCAGCAGGGCGAGCAGGGGCCGGGCGGCGGGGTTTTCGGAATCCGGGTGCCGGTCGTGCATGGTTTTCCTCTGGCGCCTAGTCGCCGATGAGCAGGCGGCGGACGCCCCGCTTGGTGCTCACGCCTGAAGGAACGCCCGGAATGGCGCCCTGGCCGCTGCGGATGGTCAGTTCGTCGTGGGTTGCGTCGTATTCCAGAAGCCGCTCCTGGCCCTTGTACCAGGGGTGGTCGGACACCGCAGGCATGACGCGCTCGTTCAGCGCCGCCCCGCCCTCGGGGCTTTCCAGGATGTGCGCCGTGAGCACGAAGACGATCTCGGTGCGCTTTTGCAGTCGCTCCTGGTTGCGGAAGAAGAACCCGAGTACGGGGATGTCGCCCAGCACGGGCACCTTGGTCACGTCCTCGGTCTGGGTCTCGCGGATGAGCCCGCCGATGGCCAGGCTTTGGCCGTCCTTGGCCAGGATGATGTCCTCGATGCGCGTTTCGGTGATCAGGTCCGTGTCGCCGGTCAGGTTCTGGCCGTTCATGGAATAGTTGAAGGTCGGGCCCGCGCCGCGCTGCAACGAGCCGATGTTGGCCACGAGCTTCAGGGTCACGGTCTTGTCCTGGTTGATGGACGGCGAGACCTCCAGGGTCACGCCCACGTCCTCCACCTCGTATTCCGTGACGAGCTGCGCCGGGGAGACCACGGTGTTGGTGGCGCTGTCGTAGGTGGCCTCGTTGACGGAGTAGCCCGAGCGCACGGGAGTCTTGTCGCCTTGGAAGAAGCGCGCGGCGGCGTTGTTGGCCGTGTAGACCAGGGGCGAGGCCAGGGAGCGCAGGCGGCCTTCGCTCTGCAAGAGCTGCATCCGCGCCTGGACGTTGGCGTTCAGGTAGCTGAAGGACAGGGCGCTCTGGGCCAGCCCCGCCCCGCCCAGGCCCGAGGCCGACCGCCCCGGCACAGCCGAAGTCACAGTACCCGTGCTGTCGATGCTGCCGCCCGGGGTCCAGCCGAAGTCGAAGAACGACTCGAAGCCGTCGGAAAGCTGGACCTCCAGGATCTTGCATTCCAGCAGCACCTGGGGGGTGGGGGTGTCCAGGGCCAGGACCATCTCGCGGATGTCGGCCAACAGCTTGGTATCCACCGAGCGCACCAGCACGGCGTTGTTGCGCGGGAACACCGTGAGCTGCGCCTTGGTGCGGCCCACGCTGTATTCCAGCAGCTGCTGGGCCGTGACCTGGCCCTCGGTCTGCACGATCTGGCGCAGGCGGCCCAGGCCCTGGGTGTCCATCTCCACCTCGCCGGCGGTGATGGCGTCCTTGGCCGCGGTGCGCGAGCGCGAGCGGTTGGACGACGAGGTTCCGGTGTCCAGCTCCTCCATGGCCTCGCCGATGGAGGGCAGCTCGTCGGTGCCCACGTGGCCGTAGCTCTTGAGCGCCGTTTCCGAGGGCGCCTCGAATTCGATGGCGTCCTGGTAGACGTTGCGGATGGTCTCGGCCACGCCGATGCACGAGGCGTATTTCAGCGCGAAGATCTCGGTGCGCTCGTCGCGGCGCAGCATGAGCTCGCGGCCATACTCGTCGAGCTTCATCACGCGGATGACGCCGTCCTCCTCGGCGTACCAGTAGTTGTAGTTCTTGCAGAGCACGCCCAGGGCCACCAGGGGCGGCACGTCCTCCAGGTACAGGGTCACCGGCTCCATGAGTATGGAGGGCGTGGCCACCACATTCTTCTTGGTCATCTCGGTCAGCAGGCGCAGCACGTCGGCCAGCGGGGTCTGCTGGAAGTTGAACACGCGCAGGCTCGGCTGGGGCGGGTTGTCCACGGCGCGCGCCGTGCCCCCCACGGCCAGGGCCAGGGCCACGACGCACGCGACCAGCGCCCGCGCGGCAAAAGGCATCCTGCGGCTGCGCATCAGAAGAAATTCCCGTGGATGACCGCGCCGTCCTTGAGGATCAGCGTCATGGTGTTGTGGGTGATTTCCTTGACCGTGAACCACAGCGCGTCGCTGCCGCGCTTGTCGTCGGAGAGGAAGATCTGCTCGCTGGGGCGCAGGATGACCCGGCCCCGCTGCTCCAGCTCGGCCAGCACGGACACGGAGGTGCCGTTGTCCAAAACGCCCACCACCCGCAGCCGGGGCAGGTTCTTCAGGCTGGCGGGCAGCCCGTAGGCCTGCTCGCTGCCGTCGAAGCGCACGGTGATGACCGCGCCGTCCTGCATGGCGGCGCGGTCCACCCGGGGCTGCACGCTGGAAAAGGGGTTGCGCGCCCGCTCGGGCAGGCTGAGGTCCGGGCAGATGTCGCCCAGGGCCGGGCACAGGGACTCGTCGTCGCCCAGCAGCCCCAGGGCGTCCAGCCCGGCGGGGGCGTCGGGGATCGCAGGTGCCTGGGCGGCGGGCGCGGCTTGCGCCGGGGTATGGGGCGCGGCGTCCGGGGCCGCGTGGGCTGCCCAGGGGGCCAGCGCGATCAGGCCCAGGGCCAGGGCGCGCAGGGGCAGGCTAGATGACCAGGACAAATTCCACCTCCACTTGGCCTTCCGCGTCCCTGGAGCGGACGATGGACAGGCCCGTCAGGTTCACCAGCCGCTCGACGCGGCACAAATCGCTCACGAAACCGTAGAAATCGATGAAGTCGCCCGTGCAGCGCACCTTGTAGAACGCGCGATCCAGGCGGCGGAACTCCTGGACCTCGTCGGGCGGCAGGTTCAGCTTGTCGGGCGTCGTCGGCGCCAGCTCCTTGATGGTCACGTAGTTGGTCAGGGCCGTCTCGTTGACCACATAGACCACCTGGTCGCGCGACTCCGCCCCGGCGATGCGGCTGGCGGTGAGCGCGTCCACCTCCTCCTTGAGGGCCGCAAGCTCCTTTTCCAGCGGGCGCATGGACTCGCGGATGGCCGCCTCGTTCACCGGCTCGCCGTCCAGCCCCTCCACCTCCTGGACCAGGGCGTTGTGCTTCTTCACCGTGGCCACCAGGCGCGCCGCCGTGGGGTCGTGGACGTAGCGCAGATAGCCGTACACGCAGCCGATGGTCAGCATGATCATGATCAGCACCTGCTGGCGCTTGCCCAGGCCGCTAGCCATTGTCGCCTCCCAGGGTCATGCGGATGGCGAACTGCAGGGGCGCGGCGCCCGGCGCGGGGGCGGCGCCCCGGCCCTTGGCCGCCGGGGGCGCAGGGGCCACGGCGCTGCGCATCAGCCGCGTCTCCTGCACGAAAGGAGTGTTGCGCAGCAGCAGCAGGTACTGCGAAATGATGGTGGACGAGGTTCCCTGGCCTTCGAGCAGACACACGGCGTCGGACACCTTCTCGAAGCGGGTGATCATGATCTCGGGCGGGGTGTCCACCACCAGCCCGCGCAGGATCTGCGCCAGGCGGATGGTGCGCAGGGCCAGGCCCGACTGGAGCATCGCCCTGCGCGACTCGACCTCGGCGACGTCCTTCTTGAGCCGGTCGAAGCGGGCCAGCAGATCCGCGCCGCGCTTGTTGCGCGCCTGCAGCTCGGCCTTGCGCTGCTCCAGGTCCGCCAGGCCCGATTCCAGGCGGGCGATCTTGAAGTACATGTGCCCGTACAGCCCGCCGCAGCCCAGGGCCAGCACCAGAGCAAAGACCACCGGCACGGCGTAGCCCCGGGCCTTGAGCCGGGCGAACAGCGACTCGCCGTCGTGCAGCAGAAGGAAGCGCCCGCCCCGGAAAAAGGCCACCGCCGCGCCCAGGGCGATCATGTGCTGCGGGGGCATCTCGGGCGGGCAGTGCACGCCTTCCAGGTCATCGGCCCGGCCCCAGGCGCAGCCCTGGCCGCCGCCCGGGGCGCCGCCCTGGCCGCCGAGCAGCAGCCGGGCCGACTCGCCGGGCTCCACGAGCTGGGCCGTGAGCCGGTCCACGGCTCCGGCGCGGTCCACCCCCTCGCCCACGGCCTCCACGGCGAAGCGCTCCAGCCCCCGGGCCCCCAGGCGCGCACCGTGCAACTCGAAGGGCGTGGCGCAGACCAGCACGCGCAGGTCCGCCTCCTCGTCCGGCTCTTCCACGGGCCGGGCCGGGCCCTGGGCCGCCAGGGCGGCGTCGGGCCCCTGGCCCAGGGCGAAGGCGAAGGCCTCCACGGGCAGCAGGCCCAGCAGCTTCCTGCCGCAGGCCTTCACCGCAGCCTCGACGGCGGCGGCGTGGCGCCGGGGCGCGGCGAAGGTCAGCACCGGCACGCGCGTGGCCAGGGGGTCCTCGTCATCCTCGAAACCGGAGAGGTCCGGCATCTGGACCAGGGGCAGCACGCTGACCAGGGCGGTGGCGCCGTCCAGGTCCAGGTAATCCGGAAATTCGCGCCGGGCGGCGGCCACGAGCTGGGCCAGGGCCCCGCGCCTGCGCCGGGGCGCGGGCAGTTCCATGGGCACGGTGCGCACCTCGGGGCTGACCACCACCACCCGCGAAACGCCCTCGGCAGGCAGCTTGTCCAGGATACGCGCCACCCGGGCACGCAGAGCGCGCACGGCGGGGTCCACAGGCACCTCGGCGAAACCCGCCACGGTCAGACGCGAGCGACCGCCGAGGACCAGCAGGCCCTGGCAGGCGTCCTCGCCGAGCACCAGGACCAGCAGCCTGCCCTCGGCCCGCAGCAGGGCCGACACCCCGGCCACGGCCCGCGCCGGGAGCGCACGCACGGAAGAAGGAACGATCATGGCGTGCCTTGCGATGCGAAAAGTTGGGGGAAGGGGGGCTGGCGGCCTGGCCGCCAGCCCCCGTCATGTCACCCTGGGGGCTGCCCCCCAAGGATCACGCCCTGCCGCTAGATGGCCTCGGCGGCAGCCTGCGTGGTGTAGATGGTCCAGGTGTCGTTGTCGTTGTCAGGCCACTTGTGGCCCTCGGGGCACGAGAAGTCGAACTCCCACTTCTCCTGGGAGGAGATGGAGAACTCGTGGATCTCGCCGTCGCTGGCGGGGGCGCCGGTGCCGTCGTTGGCCAGGGCGTAGAAGGTCTGGCCGGCGAAGACCGAGTTCAGGCCGGCCACGGTGGCCTCCAGGCGCGGCAGGACGATGACGTAGTTGTTGTACGTCACGTTGTCCTGCTGCTGGATGCCGCCGGGGCACAGGGCCGCGGCCTGGATGAAGCCCTTGGTCACCAGCTCGGATTGGTCGCTCACACCCATGAGGATGCGGCCGAACCAGAAGGGGTTGCCTTCGGGGAAGATGTCGTCGGTGGCGTCGGCGTAAGCGGCGGCGGTCACGTCGCCAGCCATGGCCACGTAGACGTCCTCGGCCACGGCGACCTTCTCCATGCCGCGGTTCTCGCCCTGGAGGTAGAGCACGCTGGCGATGCCCATCTTGCGCAGCTCGGTGGCCTCGGCCTCGGAGAGCTGGTGCAGGGTGACGCCGCAACGGGTGACGAAGTCCTCGGCGAAGTACTCGGCGCCGTCATCCGGGTCGCCGTTGCTCATCAGCAGGTCGTCCGTGTAGTCGGACTCCCAGGAGGAGGCGTTGGCGTTGTAGACGACGAGGCTGGTGAGGTTGGAGGGCAGGCGCCCGTTCTCGTCCAGGAACAGCTTGGTGAAGTAGCGCACTCCCTTGTTGTTGGAGTCGCACACGGTGTCCACGGCGCTATCGGCCACGCTCCCCAGGCGCGGGACGATCATGCCGAGGAGGAAGCCCATGATGACGAGCACCACGAGGAGCTCCATCAGGGTGAAGCCGGACTGGCCGGCGCGGCGGGAAAGAAGTTTGTCGGACATGTTCTGCTCCTTGCATGTGCAGAACTACGGCCAGCGGTATCCACCCTCAGGACCCCACGCAGACCTCGATGAAACCCTCCTTGCTGCCCCTTTCGGCCCCCCGCCGAACAGGGTACTCACTTGGCTTCCGGACCCGGGTCGCGCCCGGCCTCCGGAAATTCCACGCTGACGGACCGTCCGTCAGGTGGTCGATTGCGCCTTCTCGAAGTCCACCACATAGCGGTAATCCTTGCCGCAATGGATGATGATCTCCTTCTGGTGCCGCTTGAGAAAGCGCATTTCGATGCACACTCGGCCATAGCCTTCGTGCTCGAACACCTCCTGGTACTTGCCGACGATCTGCCCGAGCACCTCTTCGTGCTCCTGGGCCAGTCCCCGGATCACCAGGACCACGGGGTCCTGCCGGGCGGTCGGCGGGCAGGGGGTGTTCTCCTCCTGCGTCGCAACCGGGGCGAATTCCTTTGTCATTCCCTTGCCCGTCTTGCGCAGGCGCACCGCGGCGCCCCTGCGTGATGTGTTTCCCTCGAGTTCCGGCCCAGATGCCGGGGACGCCCCTTCCACGATCCGAATCGACAGGTCTGCTGCGTCATCCTCCTTGCTGTGATGCGTCAAGCGTCCGGCAGGGGTGGCACCTCAGGGCGCTTCTGGCCGGGAAGCCCCCCTGCCGCAATGGCGTCCTTCCCCTCGCCACCCCGGCCGGACCTCATGCCTACTGAAAATGAAAATCAACGTCAACAAAAAAGTGGATTTTTCTGCGCTCCTCGCATATCCATAGTCGAAACGCCAATGAATTGAGGGCCGTGGCCGGATGCGTCCGCCGCCATGGCCGGAGGCTCCCATGTCCGATCGATGCGCCCAGAAGGCCCGGCCCGCCGTCAGCCCCGCCATCCTGCCCCAACAAGGGCCGCACCGCGCCGCGCGCCCGGCCACGGCCCTGATGCTCGCGGTCCTGACGGTCGCGGCGCTGGCGCTGCTGCCCGGGTGCGTGGCCCGCACGGCGCCGGGAGGCGGGCAGCCCGCCACCGGGGCCCCTGCTGCGACGCCCGCGCCCGCGCCCCAGCCCTGCCCGCCCGGGCCCGGGCTGGCCCCGGCCCCCCAGTGCGCGCACGATCTGGAGGCCGTGTCCGCCGTGGTCCAGGCCCTGGTGGCGGCCCGCAACGCCTGCGACCCCGCCGCCCTGCTGGAGCTGTACGCCGAGGGCGCGGGCATCATGACCTGGCTGCCCGAGGAAGGCCGCGACGCCATCGTGCCCCGGCTGCGCTTCGCCACACTGCTGCCCGCCAAGGCCGCGAACTGGCGCACCCACGGGCGCACCCATACCCTCACAGACCCGCCCGCCGTCACCATCACCGGCGACACGGCCCGCGCCGAATTCGACCTGCTGGTGCGCGAGGGCGAGGCCCAGGCCACCGGCCACTTCTCCCTGCTGCTGCTGCGCCAGCCCGACGGCCCCTGGCGCATCACCCGCGAAACCTACGCCCAGCCCCACTGAGCGGGGGGGGGCCAGCGTCTTTCAATTCCTCCCACCCCGCCGCCTGCCCTGGACGCCCTTGCGCCACGCAGCCTGAGCCAACTGGAAAACCTGCGCCGTTTTCCGCGCGGGTGCTTGCGCGTGGCAATCGAGGCCTCCCGCGGGTGCGCTTACGCCTGCAACTTCTGCAGCATCCCAGCCTGCCAGCGCCTGGCGGGGGAGGCCCGTCGGCGCCGCCTGCGCGACCCGCATGCCGTGGCTTGCGAAATGGCGACGATCGTAGACACTTTCTGCCTCAAGGATTTCTGGTTCATGGATGCCGACGTGCTCGGCCCTCCGGGGCAACGGAAACACACCCTGGCCCGGGCCCGGGCCATCGCAAAGCTTCCGCGCGACATCACGCTGGAGATCGACGCCCGCGCGGATTCCATCCCACCCGAGATTATCCGCGCCTTCCAGGCCGCAGGCCTGAAGCGATGTTTCGTGGGTGTGGACTCCTTCGACGGCCCAACGCTCACGCGCCTCGCCAAGGGGACACCCCCCGAGACGAACCTGCGCGCCATTGAAACGCTGCAATACCACGGGGTCCGGCCAATCATCGGCATCATCATGTTCCATCCAGCGAGCACGCTGGGCCAACTCCGAAAGGACCACCACGTGTTGCGCTCGATCGGCTACGAAAAACCCATATGCTCTTCAGGCTGAAAAAATATAAAGGCGCTACCGACGCGGGGCATGGGCCGACAGCGACGGCAAGGGCGTGGCCCCCTGGGCGGATTACGGATGGGACTTCACCGACCCGGCGATCCAGGAAATCTGGGATCACTTTGACGCCTTGCGCCTTCAGGCCATGGACGAAGTGTTCCTGCGCCTGACAGGTGAACTGCATGCAGGAACAATCACCCCAGACGCTTTTGCGCAACAAAGCGATGCAATCTTCCACGCCTTCGGCGAGACCGTGGACGTAATCCTCGGCTAGCCGTGGCGCGGCAAGACGCTGCCCACAACCCGGATTTTGCAACACCCCACAATCGTAATGCCCCCCTCACCAAGCCTGAGCCGCCGTCTCCAGCCGGGGCGACCGCACGGGCCTGAAGATTGGCCTCGCAACGATCGCCGTTCGATCCACGCCCCCGCGAGGGGGCGACGGGGCGGGACGGGCGGCAAAAAGGCGTTCGTCCTGTTTCAATCCACGCCCCCGCGAGGGGCGACCTCAAGCTCGGGGGGGCGTGGGTTCGCCAACCCAAGTTTCAATCCACGCCCCCGCGGGGGGGCGACCGTTC
>NZ_JAEX01000028.1 GCF_000519125.1 Desulfocurvus vexinensis DSM 17965 | reverse complement strand
CTACGGCATGACCACGGCAGCCAGTATGTTTCGGACGTATTCCAGGACGAAATCGCCTTCCTGGGCATCAAGAGTTCTCCGTCCTATGTGCGTGAGCCGCAGGGCAACGGGATCGCGGAGCGCTTCGTGCGCACCCTCAAGGAAAACCTGCTCTGGGTCAGGCACTTCGACACGGTTGAAGAACTGAGACTGGCCCTGCTGGAATTCAAGGAAACCTACAATCGGGAATGGATCGTTGGCCGACACGGGTACAAGACCCCGGCCCAGGTCAGAAAGGAGCAGACCGCCCCGGTGTCAATAGCGGCCTGATTAGCGCAAATGAGTGTCCAAAAAACTGTAGACCGCTACACGGCTGCCCATTGAGCGCGGTGTTTCGGATCAGCACTCTCATGACGCGCCTCCTTCCGTCCCGCCGGTTTCTTCCCCCGAAAACGCCGGAGGCCGGGTTTCGGGCCCGGCCTCCGTGAAGGGTTCCGCCTTGTCGGCGGGTTGTTCATTTGGTTTCACCCTGCCCCGTTTGAAGGCCGAGTCCCCCGGCAAGGCGGCGATCAGATGCTTGCGCGCGGTCTTGAACTCGTCGCCGATGAGCCCCAGGTGGAGCAGGAAGACCCGGAAGTCGTACCGGGCACTCTGAGGATCGAAGGACCGCTTGCGGCTCGATGCAGCCCTGCCGTTCAGCGCCTTGGCCGCCACGGCCAGTACCAGTTGGATGTAGGCTTTCACCTTGCCCGCGTGGAGCGTCCCCTCGAACCAGCGGAACTCGACCGTGCCCCGGTACCAGACGTTGTGCAGGTTCACCCCGTGGTAGCGGGTGCTGTCGTAGTGCTGGGGCTGCCGATTGTGGTAGCCGTACCAAATGTGGTTGAGCTGGTCCCTGGTCCTGGGACGGCGTCTCTCGATCTGCGCGATGAGATCGTCGCTCACCGGTTTGCTGTAGTTGCGGCGGCGGGTCTCGTTAACACCCAGGGCGGTGAGGATGAGCGCTTCCTGCTTGTAGACGATCTTGGCGAGGTTCGCCAGGGTCCGGCCGTCAAAGGCCATGGCGTCAACGTGGACGTGGATGCCGCAACGGTCGTCCACCTTGGCTCCGCAGGCCCGCAGCGCCCGGACGACCTCCTGGAGGGCGGGGATGTCCTCGTAGGACAGGACGGGGCTCACCACCTCGGCCCGCAGGTGTATCGGCACATTGATGAGCGAGCCGTCGGATACCACTTTCCAAACCCGTCCATGGTCATCGGTGACCTCCCAAGGATCGAAGCTCCCTGGGCTGCCGATGTGGCGGACTTGGCCGCCCACCACCGACTGGATCGCCTGGGCGACCCGCTCGCGCGTCCGTTTGACTGTCTCGATCTCGATTCCGAAGTTGATCCGGCGTAAGTCCATGGTCTCTCCTTGCGTTCTGTAAGCCCGTTCCCGGCAAGGGATTGGCTCTTGTGTTCACACACATACAGGCTTCTTTCCGAACAGAAAGCAAGGCGAATTCGACACATAACTCCTTTGATTCCAATGAGTTATGTACATGGAAGCGTAACCTGCGGAAACACGCGGGATTACGGGATTTCCTGGCGTCCGAAGAAAAGAGAGGTGTTCCGGGAATCAGGTCTGCTTCCAGATCGTCCCGGTGTGTTTCTCCCACTTGCCGCCGCCCGCGAGGTCGGTGTTGAACCACTCGTCGCCCATGGAAGGATTGGGGATGGCCGCGTCGCGTTCGGCCTCGGTGCCGACGCCCCGATGGATGGCCTCCCGCGAGGTAAGCCCCTGGCCGAGCCGGTCCGGTCCGAGCAGGTCGCTCCAGCCGAGGGCCGGAGCCCGCAGACGGGAAACGAAGGTCCGGTAGGCGGTCGCATCTTTGGCCGCCCGGTAAAGGAGCAGCGAGCCGTCGGCGTCCCGGACCATGCTCGGCGTGTAGCAGCGTTCGAGGAATGGCCCGCTGCCGTTTTTGAACACAGGGTTGATCTCGGCCTTTCGCCAGTGGACGCGGTCCCACGACCATGCGTAGCCGATGCCGGCGTTTCCCGCGGAGCCCCCGGAATAGAGCATCCACCAGCGCCCGTCCGGAAGCCGTTCCATGTGGGCCGCGGAGACGTAGCCGTTCGCGCCTTCCCAAGGCTGCGGGTCGATCAAGCCGGAAAGGATCGGGCCGTTTCCGATCAGTTTCCACTCTACTGCATCGTCGGAACAGGCCAGACCGAGGCTGTCGTTGCCGCCGGTCGAGGCGATGAAATACATGGCGTAGCGCCAGGTGAAAGGTTTTCCGTCTCCCGAGGTGGGCAGCGGGTTGTACCAAAGGAACGACGGCCCGTAATGGCCGCGGTTCCAGACCTGAACGCTTCCCTCGGTAACCAGGTCGCCGGAACACGGGGTATCGCCTGTGAACGCGGCGGGGTCGACCGACGGATCGCAGACCGCGGTTCGCAGCCCGGCCATGGCGTAGGGTTGATTCGGGACATCCGGGTTCCAGTAGAGAATGCGCAACCGGCCAGCGGTCTCCAGGGCACAAACCACGTGATAGCCGTTGGCTGCGATGCCGGTGACCTTTTTCTCCGTGTCCCAGATGAGCCCGTCGTCGGAGAAGGCGCAAGTCGTACCCGCACCGTCGCCGTAATAGGCGATGAAGTTCCGGGGCCGGGTTCCGTCGTAGAAAGCGCCAGGGGACCGGAGAATGCGGACATAGTAAGCACGCCCGGCTGTAAGAGGCAGGACGTGCGGGTAGCTGTGGTCGAACACGACCGGCGGCAGCCCCTCGGGCGGTTCCGCTCCGGAGGGGACCAGCAGCAGGCCGAGGTCCACGGCGCGCAGCAGGTCCGGGGTCATCGCCGGAACGACCGAACTCTTACCCGGTCCGAGGGTTCCGGTGAACCCCGGCAGTTCCAAAATCGTGTCGGTGTTGCTCTTGATGGTGATGCTCATGGTTGGTTCCTCCCGGCCTGCGCCGCAAGCGCCGCGGCGGACAGGTCTTCATGCAGGTATCCGGCGTCCATCAGTTCCCGGTTGATCCGCCCGGCTTCGATCTCCTCCCGCCGGATGAGGGCCATGAGTTCGGAGAACGCCTCCGCGGCCTCCGGCTCAATACCGTGCAGCTCCTCGATGCGCCGCATGCGGGCGTCGAGATTGGCGAGCAGATCGAGGGTGTGATCCCGCAGGATGCCCTCGCGTTTTTCCTGTGGTGACGGAATGAACTCGGTCAATCCGCCTTGCCTTCGAACGATCATGGCATCCCTCCGATCAGCTCAGCGTCGCGCCGAGGGTGTGAATCCTCGGGTACACCAGGTTGTTGCCGGTCATCTCCGCCTTGTAGCGGACCTTGTTTCCGTTCGGATCGGAAAAGGTTCTGGTGAGCGTATACTCGGTCCATTCCTGGTCGATCTCGCGCGTCGTCTGGATCGACATAGGCTCCCAAGTCGCTCCGCCGTCGTTGGAGGCGAACCAGTTGATGGTCGTCCCGCTCGGGATGTTCATCTGGGTGTAGAGCTTGGTGGATGAAACGCCCTGGGTGAGTTCGTTCTCGCGGTTCAGGTACGCTCCCGTCGTGTTGTTGAGATATCCGATGAGGTTCACGTCCTTGTAAATCAACGCCGGAGAGTTGTTGACGGCGTTGCTGGAGAACAGGGCCCGGACCAGCACCTGATTTGCCAGGTTGGGGAGCCGCTCCTCCTCCGCGGGCACGATGGCGTCCCAGAGGACGCCGCCGTCGGTCGAATACTCCCATGCGATGCCGGTGCCTTCAGGAGCGGATGAATATTCGTCCAGGTTCAGATCGCTGAACTGCACGCCGGTGATGGGCTGGAAGCGGACCTCTCCGCTGGCCTGGAAGTCGTAACCATAGATTTTCATGGTGAGATCGGAACCGTTGAGCGGGGTCCAGGTCTCCGCGTTGGAGCTTTCCAGGAGCACGCCGGCAACATAGGTCTGTCGGGTGATCACGCCGTTCTGTCCCAGTTGCCCCAGGGTGGCGACGCGCATGCGGTAGTTGCTGCTGTTGGTAAGCAGCACCACGGCATAGCTGGTTCCGGCTTGGGCGTAGAAGGGATTGGCGAAGACGACCTTGGTTTCGGTGTTAAGGGTCACGTCTCCCGGGGCCAGTACCTTTTCCGCGAAAATCATGCCGTTGGGCAGACCTGTGGTAACGCCGCGGATCTGGACCGTGACGGGGATGGACGAGTCCTTGGCGGTGAAGTACAGCCCTACGCTGGAGATCACCTTGTCCTGAGTGAAACTGAAGGTCTGCGCCAGAGGATCACTGCGCACGGTGACGATCTGAGTGCGCCAGACCACCTGCACCACGGGCACGCGGATGATGCGCTCCTCGACGATGCGCTCGATGCGGGTAATGATCATCGGGTCGTTGATCTGAATGCTGGCCCGGGCTGAGTAGAGTCCGTCATTCATTTCCACGATGCGGTTGCCGTTGCGCACATTCTCTGGAATGACGAAGGACGCGGTCACGCGGCCCGCCGTATCCGCATGGACACCCGAAGCCACCACCTGGCCGTCGCAGCGGATGGTCACATTGTTCGCGTTGGACTGAAAGTTGGACCCGACCACGGCGATCCCGGTCTGGCCGCGCCTTCCGATGTTCGGCGTGATCTCGAGCGACGCAGCCGGTTTCTCGAACACGGCGTAGGGGTTGATGTTCTTGACCTCGGACCAGTCGGTCTGCTCGACGAGCACACGTTCCGTGGCAGGCAGCAGCGCGAGGCTGCCCTTGAACAATGCGTTGCTCGCCGAGGGATTTATCGTGAGTACGGTGGCCGAGGCGGCCCTGTCCGGTGCGGCGAAGCGGCGGACCCGGTCGATGCGGGCGCTCCACTCGCCGTGATAGATGTCGGACTGGGCGTCGTTCGAGAAGTCGTCGGAATAGACACCCTTCTTGGTCTGGGCGTCCCGGTTCTGCAGTTCATTGTTCATTTGGAACTGGGCGTCGTTGTACTTGAGGTCCTCGACGTCCTTGATGATCTCGTGGATCTGGTCCATGGTGATCCGGGTCAGCCCGAAATTGAAGACCGCCAGATCCACCGAGTTCGGCGGACAATCGACGCTGCACAGCCCGAGCGTACCTTCCGGGACGATGGGCAGCTTCGGCCAGTCCGCGGGAGCGCCTTCCAGCCGTTTGATCTCGCGGGTGGTGGCGTAGATGATGTCCTTGCGTCCGATGTAGTAGTCGTAATCGATACTGCAGTTGGAGCCGCCCACCGGCTCGTCGCCGATGCTGGTGCGGCCGAAGTTGATGATGGAGAGATTGCCGGGTTCGACCTGTACCGGGGACATGGTCAGGCCGCTCGTGTTGGAGGCGGGCGGGTTGCCGCCCACAATCTCGTCCACGCCGTCGTCGGTGTATGACGTAACTCCGGCGGCCACGTCCTTGAGCCGCTGGAAGTCCGCGCGGGCCGTATTTTGCGTGCCGCGATAGATGCGGTAACCGGTCGCGCCGCTGACAGGCAGCCAGGAGAGGCGGTTGATTTCCCCGGTCAGGGTGTCGCGGGACACGACCTTGGCCGAGTCGTACTGAGTCTCGCCTGTGGCGCTCTGAACGGTGACCAGGTAAAAATACTCGTCCGCCGCCGGGTGTCCTGAGCGTCCGAACCAGCCTCCGTCCACATAGTCCGTCCCTTCAATCATCTGTTTTGTGTAAGTCCAGCGGACGGTGTAGGTCGTGCCGATGGCGGGTTCGTTGCCCGAACCCAGCCAGTCCACGTAGTTGCCGGACTGCTGCCAGTCCGCTCCTTCCTGGAAGACCGTCGCGCCCTGGCTCACCTCGAGGATGTCCACCACCGGGTTGGGGACGAGCAGGTCCTCCCCGCCGCCGACGGAGCCGCGCGTGATGTTGGAGACGATCTCGACGATGGCTTCGACCTGAGTGGTTTCCTTGAGCGGCGTGTTGTTGAGGGCATAGCGCCGGGTGCCGATCACGTATGTTTTCTGCTCGCCGCGGACCGACTTGACCGCCGTGGACTTGGGCACCAAGGTGGTTGTGGGCAGGTCTTTCTGCAGGCGGAACCCCTGGATGTAGGCGCGGCCCGCGTTGGTGATCACCTCGACATTCTCGCCGTCGTTGTCGCCGATGAAGCTGTCGAGCCCCTTGACCAGATAACTTCCGGCCTGGTCGTAGGTGCGCTCGGCCAGATTCTGGAGCAGCGAGTTCAGCCCCTCGGCGGCGGCGAAGGCAAGTTGATCCTCCGTGATCGATGCGACCGTGATCCGACTTCCGGGCAGCGTCCCGAGAAGGTCCTGCAGGTAGAGGTTCGATTTTTCCCGGACGGTGGCTGTCACATCGCCGGTCTCACGGTCGAACTTGTGGAGGGCGACCACCTTGCGCTGGGTCACGTTGTTGGGCAGCGCCTCACCGCTCGTGTCGTGATCCTTGAGCGATAGAATCCACTTTTCCCGCTCGGCGGTGGGTTCGCCCGTCGCGGGGTTGATGAGCACGGCGTCCTGGTTGTAGCCGTAGTTGTACTTGAGCAGCTCGACATAGACGTAATCCGCGCCGCTCGTCTTGGCCGGGTCGTAGGTGAGCACCGCGCCGGGCACGCGCTCCAGACAGCCGTCGATGTAGACCAGCCCCTCAGCCACGGTGAGCACATTGGCGACGACCGTCACGCCGAAGCCGCTTACGATGGCCCCCTCCTTGAAGAGGATGTCCGCGAGCTTCCTGCGCTCCTGGTTGATGATGTCCTGCTGCTCGTTGAGCTCCGAGTCGAGCAGGTCCCGGTCCTGGTGGTAGCGGACCCGCTTGTAATTTTTTGCCGGGTCGAACGTATCGCGCGAGATGGACATGGTCTTTCCTCCTAAATCTTGATGACCCCGACCAGCTCAACGCGTGTGTCCGAGGTCTTGTTGAAGTCGGGGATGTTCTTCACTTCGTACAGGTAGCCGGGATCGAGCACCTCACCGGTCGGGTTGGTATCCGGGTGGTAAACGCCGTTCGCCGCATAATCGGACTGGAGTCCGGCGATGTAGGCCACGTCGCCCCCGAAGAAGCCGTACTCCCGGATGGTGATGCCGTTGGCCTCGTTTTCCTCGAAGCGGAAGAAGACGCCGATGGTCTGGGTCTCCTCGGCGGTTTCGATGTAATGGATACCGTTGACGATGAGCGTCCCTTCCGGGTCCTCCTTGAGAAAAGTCCGCTTGTACTGCTTTTTGCGGGCCCGCTCGTTCTTGAGCGTTGTCTGATCGATGTCCGGGGCGGGCGGATTGATTGGATCGGTGAACGTGGCGTCGCCCTCGCCGATGGCGCAGTGGGTAATGCCCTCGATGGGGTCTCCCATGAGCAGCCGCGCGGTTAGGATGCGGCCCGTTTTGACGATGAGTCCAAGTGACATTGGTATTCCTCCTTCAGGTCTGGATCGTGTGGCCTTCGCGGATCAGCACGGCGAAGACGGTCTGGCGCGCTTCCGCTTGACGGGATGTCTCGCGCACCACAAGTTGTTTCGAATCCGCCGTCCGCTCGATCTCAGCGAACACCGCGCAGCGGGTATCGCTCCGCCGTTCGACCGACCGGTGAATCCGGACGGCTGCGTCGGAAAGGACCGTCGGGAAACGGACCACCCATCCCCGCAGATCGAAGCTCCGCAGGACCGGCCGCACGATCACGGCCTGGATGTCGGCGGGGGTGTCCACTTCCGCCGTGATCCTCAAGGCCGCGTTCGTGTCGCGGCGGATTGTCCGCGTCTCGGACGCCGCTCCGACGGCCTCGAAAACGACAGCCGGAAAGGCCGGCATTTGGGCGCGGTTCATCGGAACCACGGACCCTGCGAAGGGCCGGACGGAGAGAGTGTTTCCGCTACGGATTGCCACGTCTCAGCCTCCCGGTGATCCTGTTCGCCTTACCGACGTTCCGGACCACCCGGAACATCGAGGTCAGGCGTCCGGCGTTTGCCGAAATCTCCTTATTGGTGCCTTGCTTCACCGCCATGGGATCACTCCTTCACCGCGCACCATCCCGGACCGGACAGGTTGAAGATCTTGTAGGAGGCACCGTTTAACGTGAGCACGTCCTCCGAATCGGCCGCACCGCTGCCGATGGCATAGACCTCGATCAACTCGCCGCGCAGTTCCTTGTAAGCCGCGGTTGTGTGCGCGACGAGCCAGGGGAACATGGTGACCAGTCCGAATCTTTGGTCGGGATTGGCGGCGGTGTGGAAATTGCCGTGGGCCGCGGCGCATGATCCGGTCTGTCCGGCCGCGCTCGCCCACCCGTCGAATTTGTTGATGGCGTAAATACTGCCCGGGGACTGGTAGTGGCCGACTACGACCGGCTGCGGGTCTTCGCCGATCTTGGCTCCCGCCGTGTAGGCGCTTACGAGGCTCGCCAGAGTGACCGTATTGGGGGTGGAAACCGTGTCGACGGCGGATACCTGGGCGCGCTCGATCCCGACGTCGTCTTTGATGATGTAGCTCAAGCCGACCGTAAAAAGGGTGGCGTCGTTGACCTGCACCGTGATGTCCGCGCCGGGTCCGGCCGCCGCCTGGGTGACCGCCACCGCCCCTGACCAGAAGCGTTTGATCAGACCGCTGTAATGCCCGTAGTAGGTGGCGACGATCTTGGTGACGATAAAAACGTGATCCTTGTCGGCGTAAATCCAATACAGGAAAGCCGAAGCGTCCACGGTCTTGATGTAGGTGTAGCTGGTTTGAAACGCCTCTTTCACGCCCGCGTGCGTCACCGCATCCCAATATAGGTAGGCCCGGACCGCAATGCGGTCGGCGGCCGTGTCGTTGACGAACCGGAGGAAGATGTCCTCGGCTCCGCTTTCTCCCGTGGACGCCAGCACGTAGCTGGGCTCGGCGTCGCCCGACCTGTCGTCGTGAAGCGACCATCCAACCGTTCCCACCAGGAAGTCTTTCAGGCGGACGAGGAAGTCGGTCGTGTTCGAAGCGGTCCCGGATACATTGTGATAGGCCATGCGTTCCTCCTACAGGATCGGATTTTCCGTGCCGGTGAGCCGGAGTTTGAGGTCGGTCTTGTTTTGCACCGGCGTTCCGGACGGCACCGTGCAGCGACGCCAGAACGAAAGGGTCACGTCGTGGGCTTTATCGCCCAGGTTGAGCGGTGCGCCGCCGACGGCGGTATCGAGACCCGCCTGCGTCAGGGCCAGCACGTACCAATCCGACTCGTCTCCCCCGGCTACATCCACCGGTTCGATCACCAGCCCGGTATAGTCGTACCCGGAATAGACCACGGCACCCGCATCGTGGGCGGCCGGGGTTGTGCCGCCGTAGCCGCGTTCCACCGCGAGGACGGTCGTCCCGCCGCCGCTCAGGATGCGCATCTGTTCGTCGTCGACGATGATGATTTCGCCGTCGATGAAGAGAGGTGCGAAGAGCTGGAGCGAGGTTTCCCCCGATGCCAGGGCCGCTGCGAGGATCGTCTGTTCGTTGGCCACGAACAGCTCCTTGTCTTTCGCTTCCCCGTCCGTGCCGTTGTAGGTGTCGTCATCGGGATTCGCGAGGTCCCCTTCGGATACTTGCAGGGTCAATGTCAGGTCTTCGTACAGATGTATCGCCATCGATCTCTCCTATGCCGCCGGCCATTGGGTGACCGTGTATTGGTTCGCCGCCGCCTCGAAACCGGCTGTCGCCTGAGCGTGATCGTCCCGCTGGCGGAAACGCCAGCGAAGGCAAGGCTTCGACTTGCGGAAGCCCGAGGCGTTGAGCGGCATCGAGCCGAGCCGCATCGGCCGGGTCCGGTCCACGGACAGGAGCAAGCCTGTGTGATTCAGTCTGCGGTGGTTGAGCAGAAGCGTCTCCACGCGTCTTCTGCGCGGAATGCCCGTTTCCACGTCCATCTCGAAGGATGCGCGGGCCTCGGTCACATAGGCGTCGGTCAGTTCGGCGAGGTTGAGCGCCTTGTTGTTCAGGGAAAAGCCGGGCCTGCGGGCGCGCCAGCGGTCGACGATGTCCCATGCGCCGGATACCTCCGACCACTGAGCGTCGGCGTAAGCGGTGATGAAAAGGTGACGGCCCACGGCCGCGCCGGAGACCTTGTCGTCCCTTCCGAGCCTCGAATGCCCGACGCGGAACCAATGGGAGAGCCGCGACCGCTTCCCGTACCGGTGCGTGCGGCGGTCTCCCGTGAGGTCGGGCGCATCCTGGACGGCTTCCGCGAGCATGTCTTTCTGGCGGAACTTGATCCGGCAAGGCTGCGCGGAACGGTTCAGGCGCGAACGATTCAGGTCCTGGCCCGCCAGCCGGATGAACGAGACGCCGGGTTCCACTACGGGTTTGGTTTCGATCTCGCAGCAGAACGCCGCACGTCGTTCGCTGATCCACAGGTTCGGCAGGCGTTCGGCGTTGAGGTTGCCGGTGTTCAGGCGGAACCGGGGCGAGCGACCATGCCAGCGGGAGACGCACACCGCGGCTCGCTCGATATCCTGCATGAGCGTGGTGCCGTCGGTGATCCGCCACCAACCCCAGGTCTTGTTCTTGCGGGTGAGATGGAAATCCGTGTTCAGGGCATTGTGGTTGACCACGAACGTTTCGTGCAGATGCCCGAGGCACACCCGCTCGACGACCTTCTTGATGACCGCCTCGAAATCCGACTCCATGGACAGGAGTGTGTAGAGCCACTGCAGGAAGAAAACCCGCGTACCCGCGGGATGATGGAAGGGCAGCGCGTCCCGGACTCCCTGGACGAGGTTATCGCTGTCGATGCGGTAGACGCCCAGGCTGTAGATCAGCCCGGGAAGCTTCGCCCGTCCGACAACCGAACGGCGGTTCAGGCGCAGCGCCTTGTGGAAAGTCTCCTCGATGCGCCCCTCCCACCCGATGTCAACGAGCGATCGGCCGATGGCGGGGATGGTTGCCTTGCGCCGGTAAATCTCTATGGCCTCGCGGATAAGCCTGCGCTGGGCGGCGGCATCGACGGTAGGATCGAAACGGTGACCGACGATCTCACCGAGAAACGGCAGGAACCGCTCCTCGCAACGCCCGATGTCGAAGATCTCGGGGAAACGCTCGGCCAGTACCTTGAGTTCGTCCAGGCTCGCGGCCGGGACCTTGAGAAAGGCATCCAGATCGCCGGACTCATCCCGTTCGCGGTAGAGCGGCGGAAGCAGGTCAATGAGTTTCTTTTCGAAGTAGGAGGACATCAGGACGCCCTCCGCACGTCGAGGTTGACCTGACCGAGCGCCGCGATCTGGCCGGCGCTGATGTCGACGTCCTGGGTCGGCGTGTACATGCGCACGTGGCTCACGCCCCGCACGCCGTCCAGAAGCGCGACCAGATCCGAGAAATGGACCGGTGCGCCGAAGCTCATGCGGTCGAAGGCGAAGTAGTCCGCCAAGGCCTGTTCGACGCGGCTCCGGACCAGGTCGAGGTCTTCGCCGGCATAGGCGAACACCTCCGCGTCAATCGAGACCGGCCGGTAGACGGGATCGAAGAGGTTGATCTCGACGGTGATGACTTTGCGCGATTCGAGGTATTCGGCGAGGTCCTGTTTGAGAAGCGTTGACGGCGGACCGCCGCCGTCCGGGGCCACGGCCAGGTTGACCTGGTAGTAGCGGATGTTCTTGCAGTCGTTGACGTCGAGGACCTGGGTCTTGGCCACACCGGGGAACCCCTCCGCCAAGGCCAGATAGTCCTCCTTGGTGACCGCTTTCCAGAGCGAGCGCACCTCGGCCGGAGCCTGTTTTCGGGCGTGCTCCAGCGTCTCGCTGGCGGCTCCGCCGGTCGCGGGGACCGGGTTGGTTACCGCGAGAGGAACCAGACCGCCGTCGAGGTAGACGGCCGTGAGAAGCTCGGTGACGAGGTTGGGACCCAAGTTGCCTTCGGCTCCGAGGGTTTCGAGGTACTGGACGCGGATTTCCGCGCCGGAGTCGGGAACCGCTCCGCGCAATCCGTCGCCGAAGACGATCCGGGTGATGTCCAGCGCATCGGTCTCGGCCATGAAGTGGCACGAGTCGGAGCCGCTTTCCTGGAAGTGGGAGACCTCGGTCCATTCCTGGTCCTGCACCCACACACGGATCGAACCGTGGGCGATTTCCTTTCCGGCCAGGATGATCGGATCGCTCGTGTCCCCGTCTGCCGTGAAGGTCTCGGTCTTGCGTTTTCCCTGGCGCGCGCCTGCATCGACGCTCGTCCGGCTCCGAGGGATCGTCGCGTCTTCGGCCGTCTCGAACACGATGTCGTTTTCTTCCAGACGGGCCCTGCACGTCGTTCCCGCCGGGATCACCAGATCCGCGTCGAGGGGCGCGGCCAGGGAGAAACGCAAAGCGGTGGTTGCGGCCACCGGCCCGTCGAGCCGGTAGCTGATAAGCTTGCAGAGGTTGATGACGTTCTGCCGCTGACGGGCGGTGGGCAGGAATGCCTCCGCCGCCTGGGCGTCGAGGTAGTAGGCCAGCATGTCGCCGATGCCGCAGAAGAGTTCCAGCAACACGACGCCGAGGTCGGACGCGTTGAAATCCGTCCAGCGGTCGGTGAGCTGCGGCACCCGCGCCAGCAGTTCCCGGCGCAGGGAGTCGTAGTCCTTGTTCGTGTAAGCGATGCTTGCTCTGCCCATTTCCGTTCGTCCGTTGCGGTTCGGTCACAAGTGGTCCCGCCGGACGAGCCGGACGAGGACCCGCTTGTTACTTACCGGCGACGGAGCGGAACTGTCGGGGCGGAGCGGATTGACGCGGTTCGCGGTAGAAGGGATAAACCAGGTTGCCTTCCACCTGGCTTTGAATGACGCGATAGGCGATGCGGACCGGAAGAAGGTTGCTGTCCTTATTGGAGGGGGAATCGTCGAAGGAGACGCCGGTGATGACGACCCGTTTCTCCCAGCGTTTCACGGCGTCGATCACGTAATGGCGGATCAGGCCCTTCAACACCTCGTCATTGGGCTCGAACACCAAGTCCTTGAGCCTCGATCCGAATTCCGGGCGCATGAAGCGTTCGCCCGGCCGGGTGCCGAGAATCTGAATGATGCTCTCGTGGATATGTTCGTGTTCGGTGGAGGTGGCCGAAGAGATCTGTGCGCCCCCGGACCGCCGCTGAAAACGGAAGGGAAACTTCAACCCGCGTCCGAGGAAATCCAAAGCCATCAGTCACGCTCCTCGCAGATGCAGCCGGGCGGGGTATCCGAACCTGGGTCTCCATTGGAGCCATCGTCGTCCGGGAAATGAATGACCAAGTCCAAGCCGTTCGCCATGGCGACATGGATCGTGCCGTTGGCTTCGATGACGCCCTTGTGACCGCTTTCCGTGGCTGTAAAGCCCTTGGCCCCGCCGGGGACCAGACGAACCTCGATATCCTCTCCCACGCCTTCGATCCGGGAAATGCCGAGCACCACCGAGGTGCCCGCGGGGTTGCCGATCATGGCTGTGCGCTCTGACTGGAATACATCCAACCGGTATCCGCCCGGCAGCTCGATGCGGTAGCGTCCTTGCGCGGTCTGGTTCGGATCGATGTCCAGGGGAAGCCCCTCGATCCCGGCCGCTTCATGGGTCATCCGCACCGCCTCGGGCTTGAGCGAAAGCTCTCGCCCATCGGGAAGGGTCATCACGCAGCCGCGTGCGGGTTCGAGAAGGGCCACAGAGCCATCCATACCGATGGCCGTCAGTCTTCCGTCCGGTCCCACCCGAACCATGACGCCATCTGCCAGGGTGAAAAGGCGTCCTCCATCGGGAAGGTCTCTCACAACAGTGCCGGCGGGCATCGTGACGAAGGGGTCAAAATTCGGCGGCATCGGTTGATCCACGGCCTGCATGTATTGCTGCGCGCTTTCTGCGTGAGCCTCCAATACCGTTTGCGCTTCCGCCCGCAGGGTTTCGGAGGCGTCGTGACTCTGCTGCAGAATGCCTTTGATCTCGGCCAGACCGTCTCGGATCTGCTGGAGATAGGGCGGCTCACCCTCGCTGTCCGTCACGCCGAGCCCGTCGGCGATCAGACGCGCCAGCGCCATGAGTTCATAGTGGGATTCCGAGGAACTCGTCTGCTCGATGATCGGCCCGCCTTCTTCGCCGTAGCCATATCCGTACCCGTATCCGAAACCTTCTTCGTCAAACATCACCATGACGAATAACTCCTATGACGGAATGCCATATCCGCCTCCGCTTTCCTCGATCACTTCAACCTGGATGTAGCGGACACTGTCCCGCGAAGGAGAATCATAGACAATGATGACCGTCGCTCCGACACTCCAACCGAGTTGCACTCGTCCTTCCCAGTCGACCCAGGCGATGTCCGAATTGACGGATTCGTATTGCAATTCGCCTTTGGGGTTTCCTCGGATCGAAAGGGGGATCGACATGGACCACCAACTACGCGTGACCCTGATTTTTTTCGGAAATACATCCCAGTAGCGGAAATCCATTTCACCGAATTCCATTGCTCGCCCCCTCAATCGTCGTTCGTGTTCAGGCTGCCTGTCACGATGATCGCGCCGCAGGCCGTGATGTCGCCGATGCGGGCGTTTGGCAGTCCTTCGGTCGCCGTGTCGAGACTGCCCGTGACGATGGGCGTTACGCCGTGACCCGGTATCGGGCAGACGTGCAAGTCGCCCAGTCGCGCCGCGGGTCTTCCGTTGACGATGGTGCGAAGCGCGCCTGTGACGATTACGCCGCCGTGGCTCGAGATGTCGCCGAGTCTCGCCTGGGGTCGAGCCATGACTATTTCCCCGCCAGAAGGTGGATCAGAAAGCCGACAATGCCACCCACGGCACCGCCGACGGTGAGCACGAGACCGATCACCTTCCACATGGTCTCGACGCCCATCTTCTCGTTCATCCCCGACTGCAGATTCTTGATGTCATCAGCGTGGCGGCGAAGGTCGTCCTGAATGTTCCGCACCAAGAGGTCCACGTTCTCCTTGTCCGATTTCTTCTCGATCTCGCGTTCGATCTTCTCTAAGCGTGCCTGGATTTCCCGGCGGTGGTCTTCGAGGATAGTACGGAATTCGGCCCTCCAGGATTCGAAGGTGCGTGCCAGAAGACGTTCGCTTTGCTCCCAGTTACACGGCGTGTGGCCGAGTTCACGTTCATCCATCGGGGTTTCTCCTTTTCAATCTGAATTGCTCGCGAATCTGTAGATCAACCTCGAAGCGCTCGGACAGGCCACGACGTTCCAAGGCTCTTGAAATAGCCTCCCGAGACCATTGGACCTGTTCCAATCTCATCTCATGGGAAACGGATTCAGGATGGATGCGGTAATGGTAAAGAGGTTTCTGGATACGGCGGATTTCGGTGATTTCCGACAGGCGCAGGCAAAGGTCATAATCCTCGGCGCATTGAAACTCGTCGTCGATGCCGCCGGCCTGCTCGAACACCGAACGCCGAATGAGCCGAAAATGGTAGGTCATAAAATCGAGAAGCAGTCGATCTTTGGAATATGGAATTCGGCAGCGCCTGCCGTAACTCTTGACCTGGTCGGCGGCATTGATGACCTGGTAGTCCGTATAGACCATTCCGACGTTCGGGTTTTCATTTAGCACCGCGACCGTTTCCTCCAATGCCGTGGGAGCGAGCGTATCGTCGCTGTCCACCCAACACAGGTATGGCCCGAAGGTGTCGGCCAGGGCGGCTTTCAGGGACTTGACGGCCCCCCGGTGGTTGCATGCGGCAATACGGATGCGTCTATCTTTCTTGGCGCATTCGATAACGATTTGGGCGGTCTTGTCGGTCGAGCCGTCATCCCAAACGAGCAGATCGAAGTCTGTATAAGTCTGAGCAAGCACGCTTTCGATGGCCCGGCCGATATATCGCTCACGGTTATATCCCCTGATGATTATTGAAACGGTTGGATACATAAGTTCTTCCTCTACGGGTTGATCAACACCTTGTTCGTCGAGCGGATGACGATGTTCCCCATGACGGCGTCCATGAGGATCATGCTTCCAGACTTGTCCGTGGCTTGGATGCGCTCCTGCCCTCCGACCGCGTTCATCACGACGACTTGGTCGGCCTTGTCCGTGAGACGGATCATCTCGGTCCCGGCGGTGGAATCGATGAGGATTTCCTGTGTGCCGCAGAGTCCCCAGATGTGGACCTTCTCCTTGCCCTTGGTGGTGTCGATGAGAATCTTCTGCCACCGGGCGCGGGACTTGTCGCAGGACTGGATGTGGATTTTTTCCTTGTCCTTCCAGGCCTCCCAACGCACGAACTGCCGGCACAGATCGGTGATCTCGATGCGGGCCTTCTGGTCCTTAATGTCCGAGTCGATGTCGAGCTGGTCGCCCTGCTCGGCATCCTTGGTTCCCCGGCGGCGCGCATTGCCGGTCTGAACATCGCGCTTCACGCGGCATTCCATATGAAGAATCTGCCCGGCCCGGTCGATGACCTTGAGGAACTCCTCCTCGTCGCGGTCATCGAGAACGATAGTGTGTCCGGTCTCGGTCTTGAGAAGAACCTTGCGGCGCGGGCAGTAGTACGGCGGGTGCCCGTGGTGTTTCTTGTGCTCCAGGTCGTCCCGCCGGTCGGGCTTGTGTTCGAGCTTGTCCTCACAGTCGATGCAGGTCGGGTCGGAGCACAGGCGTTTGGATTCCTCCGGTTGTTCGCCGGGGTTGGTCTTGGCCAGCCACACGCCGGACCAGATCGGGTACTGGACGTTGCCCCCTTCGAATTCGGCCCAGACTGACGCGCCTTCCTCGGGGATGAGAAACACGCCGATGTCCTCGTTTCCGCCGTAGGCAAAGCAGGGCCACGCCCATTCAGACCAATTCTCCTTGCCGGTTCCGAGCACCGCAGGAATTTCGAGCCGGCAGCGGCCGAGCCGCTCCGGATCGTTGTTGTCCCTCAAGAACGCTCTATACTTTCCGTACCAGCGGTTTTTGTAGCGTTCCTCGTGCTGGCGGTCCTGTGTCTCGATCACGATTCGTCCCTCGGATTACTTCAGCGGCAGGAAGCCCCGAACCACCTCGCGCACGATGCGGGTGACGGTTCCGTCTGGCGTCTTCTTCGGATCGGCCTTGGCCACGGCATGACGCAGGGCGTCCTGCGCCGCGGTTTCGAGCTTGAGTTCCTGACCGGCGATGCCGGTTTTGACCTCTTTCGCTCCGAGCCGCTCGATGACGCCGATCACCGCGTCAAGTGCCGAGGCCTTGGCCCGGCCCCAGGCCGTGAGCTTGATGACGGTAATGAGCGTCACAAACAAGGTCGCGATGAGTTCCTTGTGGTCCAGGACGAAAGTCAGAATCTGTTCAAGCTGTTGCATTGCGTTCACCTCCGTTGGTTTTCATTGCTTCTTCGAACGAAACGTATTTGTCGTCGAGGTGTCCCCATCGGGTCCGCACCTCGCGGATGTCCACGTGGACAAATCCTTGCTCCGGGTAGACGCCGATTCCGCCGTTACGGAAGGCGGCCACCTGCTCGGCGAGTTCGTACATCCCGGCGACGGACAGGCTCTTGATCACGATGTCCGCGGCGTGTCCGCGCAGATGCCGACTCTGTTTCGCACCGCCCACCGCCCGGTTGTGCTCGGGGCAGCGGTAGCCGCTGGTGACGCGGACGGGCGCGTCCGCAAGATCGCGGAGCTGCTGGAGCGCCTCCACCAGGCGTGGATCGATGTCGGCCCTGCCGCAGCAACGGCAGGCGAACTCGCTTCTGGAGAAATTCCGGCTCAAATCTCCCATGTGCTTTTTCTCCTTACAGCCTCCGCCCGCTGTCCGCGTCGATGGTCACCATCGGCGGCGGCTCTTCCTTCGGCGTTGGCGGAGCTTCCTGGTCGTTCTGCTTGCCCTTGGCCTCGTCCGACTTGTCGCCGGCCCCTTTGCCCAGGGCGTTTTTCTTGAGTTTCAGTTCGCAGTGATATCCGCCCTCGCCGAAAGCGTGGCGGACCGAATGGCAGTAGTAGACGCCCGAGAATTTGCGGCCCACGCCCTTGACCTCCACGTTCTGCTTGGCGCGCAGCGCGGGGATACCGATGGTCACCGCGTCGGCTTCCACCTGGCGGAGCTCGGCCTCGCGGAACTTCCCCTCGGAGAGGTCCTGGGCCGGTTCCTGTCGGGGCTCCTCGTGAAAACCCTCGGAACGGTCAAAGGTGGGGACCACCTGCCCGGACTCCTGCTCCTTGTAAGCCCCTTCGCCAGTGTTCCCATCCACCAGATAGGTCCGTTTCCCCAGCGAGGTCCGCTCCGGAGTGGTATCGTTGTTAGCCTTGTGCTCGACCGGCTCCTTCTTGCGCGGGTCCACGCCCACGGCCTTGGTCTCGACGCCCGCTCCCTTGGCCCCCTGCGACTGCGTCGAGGGGCGGAATGAACGCAGAACGCCCTTGCGGTCGGTGAAATACTCGAGGATCGCGGCGGGCTTCTTGTCCAGATCGCGGGGATGGAAATGCAGCTCGTCGTCCTGGACGTAGAAGACGTATCCGGTGACGCCGTCGCCGTCCTTGTCGCGCGCCTTTCCGGCCAGCTCCTTGAGGAACTGTGCGTCGGAAACGTTGCTCTGGGTTACGCGCAGATGGCGAGCTTTCGTGGCCGTGACCACCGGAGTGAGGCCGTTGGCCCCTGCGATCTCCTCGGCGATCTCGGAATAAAGGATGCCGGGCGCGGGCTTCTGCCAAACCTTCTGGTTCTCCTTTCCAGCCAGCTTGAAGCCTTTGTCATAGGCCTTGATATGGATGGTCGGGTCACCGTCCTCCGGAAAGTCGTAGTCGATATCCTTGATGACCGCCTTCTTGCGCGGCGAGAGGTTGCCGACATATCCGAAACGGGCGACGATCTCGTTGCCCTCCTGGAACAGGGGATCGTCGACGAACTGGAGGTTTCGGTCGGTGATCGCGAGTTCCAGGACGTCGAGTTCCTCCTCGTTGTCCTCGAAGACGAACGAAGTGATCTCTTGCGTGATATCCGCCGAAAGGGTCTGCCCCTCGATCTGGATCAGAAAAGTCGGTTTGAAGGTGTCGATATCCATGCGCCGGTCTCCAGTCGGCCCGCCTGAAGGACGGACTCCACCGGATACTTACCGGCGCGCGGCGCGAGGTGTCGGGATTGATGCGTCCGGGGGCTCAGTCCAGAAGCCGCATGCTGACGTGTTCCGCCGAGGGGATACGTAGGATGGTTCCCGGCGTCAGTTCCAGCGGGAAGAAAATGTCGTTGTAGCCGCAGATGATCCACCAGAGATCGGCCTGTCCGAGATAGCGATGGGCCAGCAAATCGACCCGGTCCCCCTCGATCACCGTGTGAAACCGGTCGTCGTGGCGTGGCTTGCCTGCGGTCGGAAGACGCGTGCCCAGGAAATCCCCTTCTCCCGACGTGTAGAGAATGGATGCCGCGTATCTGGATCGACGTCCGATCATCCGCGCACCTCCGAATAGTCCACGGACTGGTCGATGTACTCCTCGAGCAACACGTCCACCTCGGCGTGCTGGGGCAGCAGGTTGTCTCGGTCGAACATGTGGAAGAACCGGGCCTTCACCTGACGGACGACGCAAAGCACGCCCGGGTAGAGGTCTCCGAACATGAAAATCACCCGGTGCGGGGCGTTCTTGAGCATGGTTCCGGCGTGTTCGGGATAGAGCAGAGAGCGCAGCCAGTCCACCGACTCCTTCACGGACCCTTTGAAGAAGACCAGCTTGAAGCCGATCTTGCGCGGCTCACCGGCCACGTACTGGTAGCGGGGATGGCTCATGCCAGGTATCTTGATGGCCGCATAGGCCGTGCTCTTCTCGTCGACGATGTCGTTCGGGTTGTACTGGAAATCGAGGTAGTCGCCCGTATCCACGTCCACCAAGTACGCGGTGATCTCTTTCTGGTCCCAAGCCACGGCTACAGCACCTCCAGCTCGACTACGGGCTTGCCCAGACGTCGGGCATGATCGACTTCCCGGCGCATGCCGTCGGAAAGACCGTCGCCGGTGAACACCCAGACCTCGTCGCAGATCTCCATGAACGTCAGTCCGCAGGCGATGCCTGCCTCGCGTTCGGACGCCTTTTCGTCATCCAGGAAGCGTGTGTAGAGAAGGTGCGGCGCGAAGGGCGCGCAACCGCGCGCCACCGCCTTCCGGCAGAGCCGTTCGGCGGTCGCCGTGTTCCGGAGAACGTCCCCGGCGTACCGGCTGCAAATGAATACTCGTTTCATGCGTTCCTCACAGCGTCTCGTAATTTTTGATCTTGCGCTCGCGCAGGTCCCGGTACACGGAACGGGCCACCTGCCGTCCGTCGAGAAGCGTTGTCACCGACACCTCGATGGGCCGCTCGCCGAGCTGATCCAGCTTCGCCAGCAAGGAATCGAGCGCCGGGCCAAGCGTCTCTCCCGGAGGTACGGCCGGCATCCCGGACTCCGTACCGAGCGCTCCTTTGGTTTCGCCGAGAAGACGGGCTTGTCCGGTGGGAAGAGAAGCGGCCGGTTGCTGCGTCTGCGCGGTCGATATGGTGCTTTCCATATCGGAAGCAACCGGTGGAGCCTCTCCTGCCATGACCGGGGTGAGCGCCAGGGTTCCCGCCAACATGGCCGGAGCGGCGATCTTTCCGGTCAGCCCGGTCATGAACCCGAATGCGCGGGTCATGGCCTCGGCGGGCGCGGACGCTGCCTTGGTGATGCCTCCGGCCAGGGTCTGAATCAGCGCCGCACCGCTTCGGGTCAGGTCCGCGAGCGGGCCTTCCTTGGCATCGGAGAAAGGCAGCAGATTCCGCACGAACGAAAGGGCCGACTTCGCCGCCTGGTACGGCGCACTCACGGCGGACTTGATACCCTCTCCCACGGCGGTCATGAACGCCTTGCCGCTCTCGAACGCCGATCCCGCCAGTGCGGACACGCTGTACGTCAGAGATCCGAAAGCGCTCGATGCGGTGGTTTTGATTTGTTCCCATGCGGACGATGCGACCGATGCCAAACCCTCGAACGGGGCCTTGATCCACTCCCAAGCGCTCTGCGCCATGGTCTTGAGGCTGTCCCATGCCGTCGACGCCGTGCCGGTGATCCGGCTCCAGGCGGAGGCAGCGCTTCCGGCGATCCAGTCGAAGGGCGCGGAAAGCAGCGACCAGGACGACTGAAACAGCGAACCGATCCGGTTCCATCCACCTTGCAGTAGGTTGCCGATTCCATCCCAGGCCGCGCCGGCAGAGGTTTGGACCCGGTCCCAGGCCGCTCCCGCGGAACCGGCGATCCACGAAAACGGCGCACTGACCACCGACCAAGCCGTGCGCCCGACGTTGCCGATGCCGGTCCAGAGTCTTGACGCCGCGTGCTCGATGCCGTTCCAGGCAGTCCCGGCCGCGGACAACATCCAACTGAAGGGCGCGGCCAACACGCCCGCAGCTCCACGACCGAGCGCCGTGAGCCCGTTCCAAGCGTTCGATGCCGCAGTGCCGACAGTACGCCAGACGGCGGACGCGGCTTCCGCTCCTTTCCTGAACGGCCAGGTGACCGCGGAGAGAATGCCGCTTCCCAGGCTTTTCAAGCCGTTCCCTACCCAGCGGACCGCGTCCAGCATCCCTTGCAGCGCCAGACCCAGCACCTTGCCCGGCAGGGAGAGTACGCCGAGCATTCCCTTGGCCAGTGTTTTGAGGATGGCCGCTCCGGAGTCGGTGAGGTCCGACAGGGGGCCGGTCTCCGCGTCGGAAAACGGCAGAAGACTGCGGAGCCACCCGAGAGCCTTCTTGAGCATTTCGAACGGATAGGTGACCGCCGACCAGATGCCCTTGCCGACCGCTACGAGGATCGCCTTGCCCGCCTCGTAGAAAGTCGTGTCGCCGGAAAGAAATCCCCGGACCGCGCCGAAGATATCGGCCAGCGTTCGGACCAGAGGCAGGTTCATGAAGGCTGCAGTCAAAGCCGATGCCGCGGAAGCGAAAAAACTTCCGACGGCGGAGAAGAGTCCCTTGATAAAATCCCAGACGCCGACGATCACGTCCCGGGCCCAGCGGAACGGCGTGGCCAGAAAATCGAAGACCGCGCCGCCGATGGCCTTGAGCCCGTCGAGCACGGAAAGGTCGCCGGTGAGCACCCGCCAGACCGTGTAAACCACCCGGGCCGCCATGCGGAGCGCCTCGACCAAAAGCCGGACCGGCAGAAAGAACTTGTAGATGAACTTCCCCGCCTCGATGAAAGCGGTGACGATGGTCTTGCCGAGCCAGACGACCGCGCGCACCACCCAAGCCACCACCGTGATGACGGCCGCCAGGTTGTAGATGACGAATTTGAGGAGATACGCGCCGACCTTGGCGATCACACCGAGAACCGTGCCGAGGGTCTCGCCGAGACTCCGGTAGGAGGAGGCGTCGGCGGAAGAGGCCGCCAAGCCGAAGATTTCAAGGACCGAGAAGATCGCTTTGTACAGCATGCCGTAAGCCTGCATGAGCGCCCGGACCGCGGGTTCGAGAATCGCCCTGATCTTTCCGAACGCGGCGGAGAATGCCTCCCACATGCCGGTCAGAAACTGGCGCACCCGGTAGTAGATGCGGAAGACCGTGACCACCAGTCCCATCAGTCCGGCCTGTTCGAGCTTCTGGGCCAGGTCGGCCGACATAGTCCCGGCTCCGCCGGAAAGCGATGTAACGAGCGCCCGGATTCCCTGGAATACGAGTTGCACTTTTTCCCACGCGCCGAGGATGGTGTCCCTGATGCCGGCGAAGTTGGTCTCCCAGGCTCGTTTGAGGAGATAGACGGCGAGTACCACACCGCTGATGATCGCTATCACCGGAAGGAAATATGCGGCGAACGTGCTTCCCACACCGGCGATTGCCGCGCCCATGGCGGCAAGTCCCGTCTTGATGGCGGGGAGCATCAAACCGATGGTCCCGGCCGCGGCGATCACTCCTCCGACGACGACCAGCACGGCACCCAGGGCCATGGACAAGGTCAGGAGTGTAGCGGTCTACAGTTTTTTGGACACTCATTTGCGCTAATCAGGCCGCTATTGACACCGGGGCGGTCTGCTCCTTTCTGACCTGGGCCGGGGT
>NZ_JAEX01000027.1:2500-23296 GCF_000519125.1 Desulfocurvus vexinensis DSM 17965 | reverse complement strand
GTGTTTTCAGGGTGCTGACGCGAAAGCGGGTATGCGGAGTGGATCATTTTCTCGCCCTTGCGCAGCTGCGCCATCAACGCCTCGTTTTTATTAACATAAAAATCTGCGCGAACCCCCCGGGATTTTGCAGGACGCTAGGGGTTCGCGCGGGGCACGGCTCCCCGCCTCCCTTCTCGCAACCGCCTTCCGCGCCGCCCCTCTCTTTCCGTTCTGCTCCGCGCCCCTTTCGCCTGCGTACCTGCCCACGCGTACGCCCGCTCGCCTTCCGCCCCCCCGCCTCAGCCTCTCGCCCGGCCTGACCCCTCGCACCTCTTCACGCGACGCCCTGCTGGCAGGATGGTGCTGGCCCCATTCACTCCCGCCCCCGCCCCAGCCTCTTGCGCTGCCCACACAACCGCCCGGGGATCGCCCGCGCCAGCCTGCGGGCTGTCCCGCCGCCTCTCACCGCTCGCCGCCGCTCCCGCCTGCTCACACCACCAGCGGCCCGTCCAGGTCCACCGGCTCCTTGATGCCCACATGCTCGATCCGGCGTTTGCCCTCGCGGCCCAGGCGGTAGAAGCGCAGGCTGTCACGCTGGGGGTCCATGGCCGCGACCAGCTTGTGGCGCAGCGCCTCCCACTGTGCCGGATCCACTTCGCACTCGAAAACCGAAAACTGCACGCGCTGCCCGTAGTCCAGGCACAGTTTGGCCATCCGCCGCAGCCGCGCGCACCCCGCGCGGTCCTCGGTGTTCACATCGTAGGTCACGAGCATCAGCACCGCTACCTCCACAAAAACGGCGGGTAACCGTCCAGCTCGCCGCGCAGGTGCCGCGCCAGCAGCAGGGCCTGCACATGGGGCAGCAGCCCCACGGCCACCTTCTCGTCGATGAACGGATGCGTCACCTCCTCCTGCTTGCGCGCCTGCCAGGCCACGAGCACCCGCTTGCGCGCCTCGTCGGTAAGCAGCACCCCGCCCGTGCCGCCGCGCGTGAAGTCGCCGGGGCGCACCTGCTTGCGGTTGATGAGCGACAGCACCAGCCGGTCGGCCAGCCAGGGGCGGAATTCCTCCATCACGTCCAGGGCCAGGCTCGGCCTGCCCGGCCTGTCGCGGTGCAGGAAACCCACCTGCGGGTCCAGGCCCACGGCCTCCAGGGCCGAGCGCACATCGTGGGCCAGCAGAGTATAAAGGAAAGACAACAGGCAATTCACGGCGTCCAGAGGCGGGCGGCGGCTGCGGGTGGTGAAACCAAAGGCCGGGTCATCCACGCGCACCAGCTGGCCGAAGACGCCGAAATAGGCCGCCGCCGCCTCGCCCTCGATGCCGCGCACGGAGTCGTCCGTAGCCGCGCGGGCGGCGCGTTCGGCCATGTCCGTGAAGCCCCGGGCCACGGCCTCCAGAGGCGCGGCGTCCATGCCCGCCCCGTGGTCGCGCAGGGCGCGGCGCACCACGGCCCGGCAGTTGAGCAGCTTGCCCTGCACGAAGCAGCGCGCCAGCCCGGCGCGGCCCGGGGCGCTGTCGGCCCGACGATACTGCTCGCGGCGCAGCAGCACATTGCCCGACACCGGCCCGCGCACGCTGGCCAGAAACCGCCCGTTCTCGCTCAGAAAGCTCACGCCCACGTCCGCCTCGGCGCAGGCGCCCAAAAGCGCCGGGCTGGCGCTGACCTGCCCGAAGCAAACCACGCCCCCCAGGCCGTGCAGCGGCACGCGCAGGCGCGTCTCGTGCTCCACGCGCACGGCCACGGCCTCGCCGTCCTTGGTCAGGTAGGCCCCCTGGGCGGTGACGTACAGTGTGTTCAGCAGCCTGCGCATCAGCCCTCCTGCGTCTTATGCCCTGGCCCGGTCCGCCGGGCCGGGTCCGGCGACGGCGGCCCGGGCGACTCGCCCCCGGCCTGCTCGTCTCCGGGCGGCTCGTCGCGCCGGGCCAGGGCCAGATAGCGCGCCACGCTGCGCGGCCCCCGGCCCAGGGTCCGGGCGCGGCACAGGTTGTCCATGGAGCACAGGCGGCAGCGCGGGCCGAACTCCGGCAAGGGCGTGATCCCGGCGTCCAGCAGCGCGTGCAGCGCGAGGGCCAGCTCGCGCACCCGCCCGCGCAGGGCCTCGTCCAGGGCCACCTCCTCGCGGCGGCGCGTGGTGGCATAGAACAGCGCGCCCACGGGCACGGGCCGCCCGGTCATCTCCTCGATGCACAAGGCCTGGGCGCAGAGCTGCACGCGGTCGGCGTCGTGCTTCTTGGGGCGCCCGAGCTTGTACTCCACGGGGCAGGGCCCAGCGGCGGTGAACTCCACGGCATCGGCCCGGCCCGCCAGCCCCAGGGCCAGGGAGCGCAGGGGCAGCCCGAACTCCGTGGGCACGCCCCTGCGCCGCTCCATGCCCGGCGTATCCACCCGCTCGTGCAGCAGCCGCCCGCGCACCGTGTACAGGTTCTCGTCCCAGGCCTGCTCCAGGTGGATGAGCGCGCACTGGCGCGGGCAGAAGGCCAGATGCTGCAAGGCCGATATGGGCAGCAGGTCGGCCTCGGGATACACCCCGCCCCCCTACAGCCGCCGGGTGACTTTGACCCCGGCGGGAGCCCCGGCCTCGTCCACGGTGATGGCGTAGTCCTCGAAAGCCCGGGCCGGAACAGCGGGATCGGTTGCCCGCGCGGCCTTGACCAGGGCGAAGAGCTTGTGGGCCGGGGCGTTGCCCAGGGCGCTGTCGTGCTCGAAGACGATGAGCGCACGCGAGGCCATCTTGCCGCGCGCGGCGGAGTGGTCGTGCTCGAACATACTTTCAAGGGCCTGCCAGAGCAGTTCCAGATCGTCGGCACAGAACCCGGTCTGGGCCGCCAGATGGGCCGAAATGAAGCCTTCGGCGCGGTACAGGCCATAGGGAACGATGGACTTGCGGCCCATGGTCCGGTTGTCGCCGCCCTGCTCGGCGGCCTCGCGCTCGGTGGCCACGGCCATGCGCGTGATGGACACGTCCAGCGGCACCACGGGGTCCACGCTGCGGGCGAAGGCGAGCTGCACCGGGCCGCGCACCTGGCCGCAGTTGAACTCCTTGAGGGACATGACGGCCCCGAAGGTGCGCACGTCGAAGAAGTTGTGGCACATCCAGGCCCGGGCCTGGACCGTCTTGTCGGCCTTCTTGTCCACCTCGCCCAGGGCCTCGTGGGCCCGCTGCTGCTGGGCGGTCAGCACGGCCTTTTCGCGCACGTAGATCTCGTAGGGCGCGGCGTTGCTTTTGGCCAGTTCCACGAAGTTCCTGACCTTGCGCTTCAGGCACACGTCAGTGACCAGCCCCCGGCTGGTTTCGGGGTCCAGGCGCGGCAGGTTGCCCGCGTCGGGGTCGCCGTTGGGGTTGCCGTTCTCCACGTCGAAAAAAAGCACGAATTCATAGCGGTTCTTGATGGGCTCGGGCATGGGATGGTCCTCCTTGGTTACGCGGCGGCGTCGGGGTTGGTGGTCTGGTCGTCGGCCTCGGCCTTGCGCCACAGGGCATTGCGCTGCTGGTAGTAGCCCAGGGCGAATTCGCCCTGCTCGGCCACGGACAGGTGCGCCGGGAATGCGGGCAGGTCTTCCATGATCTCGCCCAGGCGCTTGTCGGAAGCGTAGCCGTACTTGGCCTTGGCGATATGGTGCTGGGCCAGCTTGATGAGCTTGGGGAAGACCGCCCGGGGCGTGGCCGAGGCCGCGCCGTAGAAGCGGTCCTTGATGGTGGCGTTGATGCCCGGCAGGGCGTCCTGCTGGGCCTTTTCCAGCACGGCGAACAGCCGCCCCAGGCGATAGCCGATGTCCATCTTTGCGGTATCCAGAGTCATGCCGACCTCCCTGTGTTGCGCGCCCTGGGCGCGGGTGAAATAGGCCTTGAGCAACGCGGCGCGCAGGTACGAAACCTCGTGGTCCGCGCGGATGCGTGCGATGATCGTGGTGAGCAGGCTGTGCGGATAAGGCCGCCCGGCGAGGATGGCGCGCATGATGGCCCCGCCCAGCACCGGCGGAATGTTCTCGGTCTTGCGCAGCGGCGCCAGCTCGATAAGCAGTTGCCACAGACCCGGGAATTCGGGCTCGCGCTCCGAGCGGCGCTCCATGGCCAGGGCGCGGAAGTGCCGCCCCAGGCGCCGCCCCATCTCGCCCACGGACGTGGCCTCGAAGAAGCGCACCGCCAGGCGCGCCGCGTTGGGCGCCAGGCCCAGCACGTAGAAGCCCACGGCGGCATCGCCCAACTCGGCAGGGCTTTTGCCGTCGCGGATGGCCTCCAGGGCCGCCCGCACCTTCTGCGCGGTTCCGCCGTCCTCCGCCGGGGCGCCCTCGGCCTCGTCGTCGTCCATCCGGGCGCCCAGGAACAGACCGAACAGCTCTTCCATCCCTGCGGGCGCCTCGGTCCAGAAGACCGTGGTGGCGTCGCCGATCTGCACCGTGCGGCGGCTGTCCCGGCGCAGCAGGTGGTTCAGGGCCGTGGCATAGGCAAAGGTCGCGGCCTCGGAGACGGGCGCGTTGAAGTTCTGCTCCTTGCCGTGGGAGGTGAAGGCGTCGCAGTTGAAGGACACCAGCGCCGCCCCTGTAGTCTGGGCCCCGCGTACGCCCTTGATGGAGGGATGCAGTCGGGCCACAGGCCCTTGCTGCCCGGTGATCAGGCAGAACGCGGCCTCGCCTGCGCCTGCCGCAGCGGCCAGGGCCTCCCAGGCCGCGCGGGCCGCCGGGCGCTCATGCACATAGCCCCGCTCGCCGTCCAGGCGGAAGACCGCGTTCCAGCCCGCCACATCCTCCCAGGGCAGAAAGGCGCCAATGGCCTCGGCGGCCCGCTCGGGCTCCCAGGCAGCCAGGAAGGCGCGCACGGCGGCCAGCCCGGCGTCCTGCACTGCGGCAGCGGGAGCCTGTGGCCCGGCGGTGGCGCGGTGGACGAGGTCGCGGAAGGCGTCGAAGCACTCCCGGGCCCGCTCGGGCTTGCCCTTGGCGTCCGCCCCGAGGACATAGCCGGTGTTGTCCCACAAAAAATTCGGGGCCACGGCCACGGTGCGTTTCACCGCCGCCGGAACGAACATCTCCTGGGGCAGTCTCTTTTTCTTCTCCTCGCGGCGCAGGTCTTCCACGGCCAGCAACTTCCCCTGGGCGGACAACACCAGGGCGAAGTACATCTTTTCGTTGCTGTAGCCGGGCCGGGGCACGTCCTGGCCCGGGTCGTCGGCCAGGCGTTGGTAGTAGGCGTTCAATGCTTGCAGGATCATGCGCGCACCTCCGCCGACTCCAGGGGCGGCACCTCTATGACGCCATCGTTCATGCGCGCGCGAAAGAAGCGGGCCTCGCGCTCGCCGTCCTGGCCGTAGACCAAGTCGTGCAGCATCCAGCCCAGGTCGCGCGAGCCGCGCAGGGCGTCGTCGGGCTGCGGGGGCGCACCATCCAGGGGTTCAAAGCAGGCCGGAAATTCGCGGCAGCCCAGGTACGGCCCGTGGAAGCACTGGCCCTTGGCCGCACGGCGCAGGAAGATGTCGCGGTGCTTGGCGCTGTTCTCCCCGTCCTTGTCGCGCGGCTCGAAGTGGGCTTCGATGACGTAGCACACATCGCGCAGCAACAGGGTGGCCCGCTGCTGGCGCGCCTCCTCCACGACGATTTCCACCGGACTCACGCCGTCGCGCATGGCCTTGGTCACGTTGCCCAGGGGCAGCTTGTGCCCGACCTCGTTGCGCCGCACGGTGTCGAAGCAGATGGAATTCAGGACGCGGATGCGGTCCACCACCCAGGCGATGGCTGGCTTCCAGTAGATAGCCTCCAGCAGCCCGCGCGCCGCCGAGGGCGTGATCACGTCGTAGCTCACGCGCTCGGATTTGAACTCGGGCCGGGTGAAGCAGGCATACTCCCCCCAGACCTTGAGGCTCACGCCGTAGGACATGGGCACCTCCTTTGGGTTGATTCATGGCGTGTTCGAGGGTGACTATCAAATAACGCAAAGACACAATTCTGTTTCAATCCACACCCTCGAACACGGCATGTGCCAACCGGGATTCATTTGCTGTGACCACCACGTCACAAGAATTGAATCTTTAATTCGAATTTTTCCAGGCACACACAGCAAGACCACTGCCGCCTCCTCTCCCACAAAAGCTGAACTTTTGGCTTAAATTTATTCTGAAGACAATTAGCCCCAGAGACAAAACGCTCCCAGCCCCAATCAAGAATGCGTTTGCAAATCCAAGCACGGAGAGCCTCAAGCAGCCAGCACACAATCGCGGGCAACATACTTCCTCCTGTCTGCATAATCGCGCTCGACAGGAAAAGGCGTAACCCACAACCGAAGGTTCCGCAACAATTTTGTTGTTCAGAATGTGTCTTTTTAAAGAACCAACTCCCCCGCATCCCAGACCGCCGGATCGTCCGGGCACAGGCCCAGATCATCGCGGTACAGGCGCATGTTTTCCAGCACGGCGCACTCCGGGGTCACCAGCCGGGCCGCGCCTGCGGCCAGCAGCGCGTCGCGCGCCCGGGGTGGCAGGGCCACGGTGTAGCGTTGCAGGCGGCGCAGCAGCCGGGCCGGGAACTCGGCGTACTCCAGGGCCGCCACCGCCTCGCGCGCGGAGTCGTCCCAGGGGACCACAACGGGGACTGAATACTCCTCAATGAGCTTCAAGTCCTTTGCAATCCCGGGGAACGGAAAGCTCTGGCCTCCGGCCCCCTCCTCGATGCGCGCCATGAGCCCCTTGCTGTCCAGCCACTCGCCCTCGCGCCAGTAAAGCTCCTGGAAATAGGCCCGCGTGGCGGCCAGGGCCAGCGGGTCCGCGCCATGCTGGCGCAAGGTGGTCCGTGTCGCGTCCACGGGCCGGATCAGGAAGGGCGGCAGCCGATCCCGGGGCGTGAGCCGACCCTCGGGCGTGAAGACAAAGACCTCGCCGCAGGGCAACCCTCCCTCACGGTTGCAGCGCCCGGCGGCCTGGGCCAGGGAATCCAGCCCGGCCATGGCGCGATAGACCACGGGAAAGTCCAGATCGACCCCGGCTTCCACCAGCTGGGTCGAGACAACCCGGCACGGCAGACGGTCCCGTAGCCGCTGGCGGATGCGCGCCAACTGCCAGGAACGGTGCGCCGGGCACATGCTGGCCGAGAGGTGGAAAAGCCCGTCTTCCCCGGCGGGCCCCCCGGCGCCGTCCCCGTCCCGCTGCCCGGCCAGGAGCGTGTAGACCAGCCGGGCCTGGGCCCGGGTGTTCAGGATGCACAACACCCGGTCGTGACCCGCCAGACGGGCGGCCAGGGCCGTATCGTCCAGGGGCCCCAGGTCCGTCACCCGCGTGCGCCGCAGCCGGGCGTACAGCCCCTCGGGGTCCGGGGCGATCTCGCGCACCCCGTCCAGGCCGTCCGGCAGCTCCCCCTTGTTCAGGGCGGGCTGGGTGGCCGTGCAGAGCACCACGCTGGCGCCGTAGTTGGCGCACAGTTCGCGCAGGGCTTCCAGGCAGGGCCGCAGCTGCTCCGTGGGCAGCATCTGGGCCTCGTCCAGAACCACCACCGAACGGGCGATGTTGTGCAGCTTGCGGCAGGCCGAACGCCTGGACGCGAACAAGGACTCGAAGAACTGCACGTTGGTGGTGACGACCACGGGCGCGTCCCAGTTCTCCACGGCCAGCCGGGCGCGGCGGGTGTCCTGGCCCTCGTCGGCCTCGTCAGGCCATTCGAAGTTGGAGTGGTGCTCCAGCACGGCCCCGGGCCCCGGCGCCTGCACCGATTCCGGGTCGCCCAGGGCCTTGCGGAACACCGCTGCGCTCTGCTCGATGATACTGGTGTAGGGGATGACGTAAATGATACGGCGCAGGCCGTGGGCCAGGGCATGGTCCAGAGCGAAGGCCAGGGAAGCCAAGGTCTTGCCGCCGCCGGTAGGCACGGTGAGCGAGAACAGCCCCGGGGCCAGCGCAGCCCGCTCCCGGCAGGCCGCCAGGACCTCGGCCCGCAGGGCGTTCACCGCCGTGGGCGCTGCCGCAGCGGCCAGCCTGGTCATGTGTGCGGCCAGCCGCTGGCGCAGGTCCGCCAGGGGCGGGTAGCCGCAGCGCCACGCGGCCCGGTCCGGGGAGGTGAACGCTTCGGTGGCCAACGAGTCGGCATCCACCAGGCAGGAAAACAGCATCCGCGTGAAAAACATGAGCTGAAACCCGGCGGCCTTTCTGCGCAGGCGCAACGGCAGCCCCGGCAGGCCGGGGAGCACAGCCTCCAGCTCCGGCGGCAGGGCGACACCCGGGGGGACGGGCTTGTGCAGCCGCCGGGGCAGGTCGTTCACGCCATCGGGCAGGCCGCTGTGGTGCCCGGCGACCACATAGGCCAGCAGCTTGCCCAGGACGTTGGGGCCATGGCGCTCAGCCAGCACCGCCCCGGCGGAGGAGTGGTCCGGCCCACGCCTGGGGCCGCGCCCGGCGGCGCTGGCCCGCAGGTACTCCTGCACCCCGGCCCCGGCCTTGCCGATGTCGTGCAGCAGCGCGGCGGCCTCGCCCCAGGGCTGGGCCCCGAAGGCGGCGGCGAACGCCCCGGCGCGCTCCGCCACGGCGCGCAGGTGGGCTTCCAGGGGTTCCCATTCCGACTCGGGCCTGTTCGCAAGAGTATGGGCGTAGTGCATGG
Organism: Desulfocurvus vexinensis DSM 17965; assembly: GCF_000519125.1. Taxonomy (NCBI): domain Bacteria; kingdom Pseudomonadati; phylum Thermodesulfobacteriota; class Desulfovibrionia; order Desulfovibrionales; family Desulfovibrionaceae; genus Desulfocurvus; species Desulfocurvus vexinensis. The sequence goes on along the minus strand of NZ_JAEX01000027.1, from coordinate 14,742 downwards.
GCCTGCATATATCTTTTCGACCATACAAGTAAACAGGAAGAAAATACGGCATGGGCCGCAAGGGCCGGAAAACCTGGCGGAACGCGAGCTGCGCCTTTCCAGGGAAGGCGAAGGGCCGCGCCCGCAGGGGGCGCCAGGGCGCCGAACTGGCCGTTGAAAAATTCCTTCCCCAGGCCGTTCCAAAATGGTGAGGGGACGGCGCGAAAAAATCCAAACCCGCGTGTGCCAGAGACCTGCACGAGGGTTTGGATTTTTGAAGCAGCACAGCAGAACGCCCTTTGGGCGCGGCCTGCTCACGGCGCAAAAGCTCCTCCATCCGCCCGCACTCGCGCCCGGGCGCCCCGGCGCATTCGCGCCTGATCCCGAGCCCCCTGCGTACGCGTCGGGGCTGGCGCAGGCGCCCCCGCCCACCCCTGTGCGCAAACCCCACCCCGCCCCGCCCCACACCCGCCGCAATACAACGAAAAAGGCCCGGTCTTCCGACCGGGCCTTTGATCTCGTGGTAGCGGGGACAGGATTTGAACCTATGACCTTCGGGTTATGAGCCCGACGAGCTACCGTGCTGCTCCACCCCGCAACGCTGTTGGAAGAGTGGGTATATGCGCCCTGGCCGCCCTTGTCAAACCTTGTTTACAACTTTTTTCAAATCGCTTATCAGGGGCCGTCATGCCAAGCGAAACCTCAGTCACCATCGTGGTTCCCGTGTTCAACGAGGAACAGAACCTGCCGCCGCTGCTGGCCGAGATCACCCGCGCCATGGACGGCGGCTCCCGCTCCTGGGACGTGCTCTTCGTCAACGATTGCAGCACCGACGGCTCCCTGGCCGTCATCAAGACCCTGGCCGGGCAGGACCCGCGCGTGCGCTACCTGTCCTTCCGGGCCAACCGGGGCCAGTCGGCGGCCTTTGCCGCCGGGTTCGCCCACGCCTCGGGCGACGTGGTGGTGACCATCGACGCCGACCTGCAAAACGACCCCGCCGACATCCCCGCCCTGCTGGACACCATGGACCACCAGGGCGTGGACATGGTCATCGGCTGGCGCCGCCGCCGCCAGGACACCTGGGTCAAGCGCGCAAGCTCGCGCCTGGCCAACCGCCTGCGCGACTGGTGGACCCGCGAAACCGTGCGCGACACCGGCTGCTCCCTCAAGGCCATGCGCACGCCCATGGCCCGCAGGCTGCACGTCTTCAAGAACATGCACCGCTACCTGCCGACCCTGGTCAAGATGCAGGGCGGCACCGTGGCCGAGGTGCCCGTGAACCACCGCCCGCGCGTGCACGGCGTGTCCAAGTACGGCACCTGGGACCGCGCCAAGGCCGGCGCCTACGACCTCATCGGCGTGCGCTGGCTGCAGGACCGGGCCATCCGCTACGACATCGACGAGCGCAACTAGCCCCACCCGGGCGGCAGCGCGGCGCCCCCGCAGGGCGCGGCCCGGCTGCGCCCTTTGCAGCGCCCCCGCGTTGGGGTAGGCTGCCCCGGCGCGCCACCCGGCGCGCGGCAACCCTCGGCCCCGGCACCGCAGTGGACAGACAGACCCGGATCTTCCTCAAGGGCCTCGTGCTCATCGCCTCGCTGGTGGCGGCGGGGCTGGCCGCGCGCCACCTGGGCCTGGCCGACGCCCTGAACGAAGGCTGGATGGACGCCCACATCCGGGGCCAGGGCCTTCTGGGCTGGCTGACCTTCCTGGCCCTGGCCGCCCTGGCCACAGGCGCGGGCCTGCCGCGCCAGGTGGTGGGCTTCCTGGCGGGCTATGTGTACGGCTTCCTGGCCGGAACGCTGCTGGGCGTGGCGGGCACACTGCTGGGCGCGGCGCTGTCCTTCTTCTACGCCCGGCTGCTGGGCCGGGGGCTGGTGGCCCGGCGCCTGGCCCGGCGCGCCGCCGGGCGCGTGGCCAGGGCCGACGCCTTCCTGAGCCAGGCGCCCTTCTCCACGGCGCTGATCATCCGACTGATGCCCGTGGGCAGCAACATCCTGACCAACCTGCTGGCCGGGGTCAGCTCCGTGGCCGCCCTGCCCTTCCTGCTGGGCTCGGCCCTGGGCTTTGTGCCCCAGACGGCCATCTTCGCCCTGCTGGGCAGCGGCTTCAAGGTCGATCTGGCCTGGCGCGTGAGCCTGTCCGCCGTGCTGTTCGCCCTGTCCTCGTGGCTTGGCTGGCGCATCTACCGCGCCCGGCGGCGCGCCGCCGCCCTGGTGGACGAGGACGACGCCCCCGACACCGACCCCAGCGCCGACCCGAACCCCGCCCCCCGGCAATGAACAACGCGCCGCCCGGCCCTGCCCGGCGGCGCGTTGTCCGTCCTGTCCCGTCCACTCCCGGCGGGCGGGCGCGACCTTCCGCTAGCGCCCCGGGGGCGGCGGCTGCGCAGGCAGGCGCACCCGCAGCCCGCCCGCGCACAGCAAAAGCACCAGCCCGACCACCAAAAACGCCGCCCCGGCCCCCGTGAGCCAGCCCATGAGCACGTCCGAGGGCCAGTGCTTGCCCAGGTAGACCCGCGAGTAGCCCACCACCAGCGGCAGCGCCCAGATGTAGCGGCGCGGCCCGCGCCACAGCAGGGCAATGGCCACGGCGGCGGCCATGGAGTTGGCCGCGTGGGCCGAGGGGTAGGAGGAGTCCGTTTTCTTGACGGGCGTGAAATCCGGCGGGCGCACCTGCCAGCGACCGTCCTCCACGAAATGCACCCCGGGCATGGCGTTGAGGGGCCGCAGGCGGCCATGGGCCTCCTTGAGCAGATTGGTGCCGCCATCGGCCACGCCCAGGGCCAGCAGCAGGATCAGGAAGCCCGCCAGCTGCGCCCAGCGGTAGCGGCGCACGCCCAGGGCCAGCCCCGTGCCCACGATCAGCCACAGCAGCACCGCCGACGAGGCCCAGGGCATGGCCCAGTCCAGCAGCCGCGCGCGCAGGGTGTCGTTTATGAGCCAAAACAGCCAGTTGTCCCAGGCAGGGGTCGAAAACTCCATGCGTTCTCCGGGCCCCTCAGATGGGGCCGTTGTCCTTGATCTTCTTGTCCTCGTAGGGTGCCAGGCGCTGGCGGTACCATTCGAGCTTGGCGTGCTCCATGGCCGAGGAGCACATGGACAGCGTGTCGTAGGACTCGCCCACGCGCGCGATGACCAGCGTGGCGAGCTTGTAGATGCAGTAGTTCATCTCGCCCTGGGTGTGGGCCTCGGCGGCCAGGGCCTGCAAATGCTCGTCGAAGGCCGCGCGGCGCTCGGGGGTGATGTAGGGCATGGAACCTCCGGGGGTCAACCCCGGCCCAGGCGCGCCACGGTGAGCAGCGGGGCGGGCACGGCGGCCTGGGCCAGGGGCAGAAGGTGCTCGTGGTGGGTGAAAAACACGACCTGCGTGCGCCGCGCCAGCTCGCCCAGGGCGCCCAGGGTCGCCCGGGCGCGCTCGTCGTCGAAATGCACCAGGATGTCGTCCACCACGAAGGGCAGGGGCGGCTGGGCGTCCAGGTAGCGGTGCAGCCCGGCCAGCCGCAGGGCCAGGAAGAACTGGTCGCGCGTGCCGTCGCTCATGTCCTTCATGCGTACGCGCTCCCCGCCGGGGCGCAGGCCCAGCAGCACCGGGTCGCCGCGCTCGTCGAAGTCGGCTTCCAGCCCCGCGAAGGCGCCGCAGGTCAGCCCGGCGAACAGCTCGCGCGCGCGCGCCAGCACCGGGCCCTGGTTGTCGCGGCGGTAGCGCTCGATCTCGCGGCCCAGCACCAGGGCAGCCAGGCGCAGGCGCACATGGCGGTCCACGTCGGCCTGCACGCGGCCCATGACGCCCTGGGCGCGCTCGGCCAGCAGCGCGGCGCGCGAGGTGCCGTCCAGGGCCGCCAGGGCCTGGCGCGCGCCGCCCAGCTCCTGGAGAATTTTCTCATGGTCGGCGCCCAGGGCCTCGGTTTCGGCGCGGGCGGCGGCCAGTTCGGCGGCCAGGGCGTCGGGGTCCTGCTCCAGGGCCTGGGCGGCGAAGGCGGGCACGTCCCCGGCGGCCAGGGCGGCCAGCCGCTCCTCGGCCTGGGCCAGGGCCTCGCGGGTCCGGGCGCGCTCCCGGGCGCGCTCCTCGGCCCGGGGCAGCTCTTCGGGCGCGGCGCACCCGGCCTCGGCGCAGAGCCGTTCCAGGGCCTGGGCTTGGTCGCGCGCGGCGCCCAGGGCGGCGGCGTGGCGCGCCTCGGCCTCCTTGCGGCGCTCGTGCAGGTCGGCGCGGCGGCGGGCGGCGTCGCGCGCGGCCCCCAGGCGCTCGAACAGCCGCGCCACGGCCCGGGCCGGGTCCGGGCCATCCAGGTCCGGCGCCAGCCGTGCCACGGCCTCGCCCACCCGGACGCGGAAATCCTCGCAATCCCGGCCCATGTCCGCCACGCGCTTGGCCTTGCCCTGCCACTGGGCGAGCACGCCCAGCAGTTCGGCCACATCGTCCAGGAAACCCCGGACCTGGGCCGGGGTGCTGGCGGCGGGCAGGCCCAGGGGCGCCACGGCCACGGCCCAGCGCGCGGCCCAGGCGTCCAGCGCCTCCCGGGCCTGCCCGCAGCGCGCGGCGGCGGCCCGGGCGCGGCGCTCCAGGTCGTCCACACGCCCGGCGGCGCGTTCCCGGGCGGCGCGCAGGGCGTCGGCCTCGCGCGCCGTGCGCCGGGCCGCATCCAGCAGCGCCCCCAGCCCGGCCCCGGGCGGCGGAATGGCCCCGGCGGCATCCAGCAGGATGCGCAACTCGGCGCCCAGGGCTGCGGCGCGCTCCTCCAGGGCTGCGGCCTCGGCCCCGGCCTCGCCCAGGGCGGCCACCGTGCGGCAGACCGTGCGGTGCGCCTCGGCCCAGGCCCGCATTTCGCGCGCGGACAGCGGCTCCACGCCCAGCGGCGCCCACAGCGCCCGCCATTGCCCGGCCAATGCGGCGGCATCGGCGGCCTGGGCGACCAGGCGCTGGTTGGCGCGGGTCAGCCCGGTGTCCAGGCGCTGCACGGCGGCCAGCAGGGCGGCCTGCTCGGCCACGCGCCCGGCCTCGCGGCGCAGGCGGTCGGCCAGGGCGTCGGCCCGGCCCGCGGCGGCCTCGAAGGCGGCGGGCAGGCCGTCCGCCTCCAGGCGGCGCACAAAGTCGTTTTCTCCCTCCTGGCCCTGCCCCGCGTCCGCGCCCCCGTCCGCTCCCGCCAGCCGCGCACGCACCAGGGCCCAGCCCTGGTCGCGCAGCGCCCGCGCGGCGCGCAGGGCGGCCTCGGTGGGCACGTCGCCCGCCCCGCGCAGGGCGGCCAGCTCGGCCTGCCTGGCGTCCCGCTCGCTGGCCAGGGCATCCCGCTCGCGCACGGCGGCGCGGCCCTCCTCGGCCAGGGCCTGCTCGCGCTCCTCGAAGCGGCGCAGGGTTTCGTCGCCCGGCACGGCCAGCCCGGTAACGTCCTCCACCGGCCCGGACCACAGGCCCAGGGCCCGGATTCCGGCCTCGGCCTGCTGGCGCAGGGCCGCGCACTGGGCCCGGGCCCGGGCCAGACGCTCTTCCAGGTCGCCCTGGGCCCCGGCGCGCTGGGCGGCCTCGGCCAGGGCGGCGGTGTCCGGCGCCTGGGCCAGGGCCGCCAGGGCGGTGCGGGCGCTGTCGCGCTCTGCGGCGGCGGCCTCGGCCTCGGTCCGCGCGGTGGCCAGGGCCGTGCCCAGGGCGGCGTGCTCCTGGATCAGCTCGTGGATGCGCTCCTGCTCGCGGCGCGCCAGGCGCAACTCCCCGGCGCGCTCCAGGGGCAGGTCCGGGCGCAGGGTCCGCAGCCTGTCCGCCGCCTCGGCCTCCAGCCGGGCGCAGTCGCCCGCCAGGGTCCGCGAATCGCGCTGGGCCTTGGTGTGCACCTCCACCTCGGCGTGCAGGGCCTCGATCTGCGCCGCGCCGTGCAGCAGCCCCGCTTCCGGCGGCAGCTCCGCCAGGGCGGCCGCCAGCCGTTCCAGGGCCGCCGCCTGCTCCCCGGCCTCGCGGCGGGCGGCGTCCTGGCCCGCCTGGGCCCGGCTGCGCCGCTCGGTGAAGTCCGCCGCCAGCAGCGGCCCGGGGCCCAGCTCGTCCAGCCGGGCCAGCAGCTCGCGCCGCCGGGCCGCCGGGCCCCGGCCCTGCTCCAGGCGCTCCAGGCGCCGGACCGTGGCCCGCAGGGCGTCCAGGCGGACCTGGATGGCCGCGCGCCGCTCTTCCAGGCGCCGGGCGTCGCGGTCCAGAGCCGCCCAGGCCGCCGGGGTCACGGTGGCCGCCTTCTGCTCGGCGCGCAGGGCGCGCAGTTCGGCCAGGGCGGCGTTGATGGCGGCGGTGGTGGCGCGCGGGGTGAACAGCCTGCGGGCCTCGTCCTCCAGGGCGGTGAGCACCCGGCGCAGGCCCGTGACCCCCGAGGCGGCGGCAAACAGGTTCTGGCCCAGGGCCCCGCCCGAATGCAACAACTCCTCACTCCCGGCGGACAACGCCGCGTGGTCGATGCCGAACAACTGGCCGAACAGGCCGCGCTCCACGCCGCCCAGGCGCCGGACCAGGGCCTGCTGCTCCACGGGCTCCAGCCCCGGCAGGCGCACGAGGTCGTTCTTGTCCTTCTTCTGGCGGCGCAGTTCGAGCACCTCGCCGTCCTCGAATTTTAGGACGCCGCGAATCTCCACGTCCTTGTTCTGGTGCACGAAATTGTCCGCGAACTGGCGCGGCATGCCGTAGAGGAACTGGGTCAGCCCGCGCAGGGCCGAGCTTTTGCCCGCCTCGTTGGGGCCAAGAACCAGGGTCAACCCCTCGCCGGGCGCAAGCACGGCGTCCGTGAAGGGCCCGAAGGCCGTCAGCTCCAGGCGGCGCAGCTTCACGGCGCGTCCTCCCCGGCGCCGCCCGCGAGCGGGGCCAGCAGGCCGCGCACGTCGTCCAGCAGCGCCCGGCGCGCGGCGGGGTCGTCCAGGTCGGGCAGGTCCACGTCCGTGCCGGGCACGGCGCGCAGCTTGGACGCAAGCTCCGTGAAATCCGCGCCCAGGGCGGCGAAGGCCCCGGCATCGTCGGCCAGCAGGGCCAGGGCCTGGTCCAGGGCGCCCAGGGGCGTGCCGGACGCCCCGGAGCCCGCCTCCCCGGGCGGCGCCGTGCGCAGAACGACCCGTTCCACCCAGGCCAAGCCCGAGGACAACTCCCCGGCCCGGGCGCGCAACTCGGCGGCCAGGCGCTCGGGGTCGGCGGCCAGGGCGCCGTGGGCCGGGCAGCGGCCCGCGAGGGTCAGGCGCACGGCCAGGGGCAGGCCCCCGGCGGCGTCCAGGGCCGCGCCCAGGGGCGCGTCCAGGGCGCGGCAGGCCTCGGGCAGCCCGGCGGCACCGGAAACGTCCAGGTCCAGCACGGCCCAGCGCATCACGTCCAGGGGCACGTGGCGCACCCGGGCGGCCCCGGCAGCGTCCACATCCACGCGCACGCAGCCCTGGGGGCCGGTCTCGCGGACGCTGCGGCCCTGCAGGGCGCCCGCGTAGACCACCGGCGGCGCCGGGTGCAGCACCTTGTGTTCATGGACGTGGCCCAGGGCCCAGTAGTCGTAGCCCCGGGCCAGCAGGTCGGCCAGGCGGCAGGGGGCATAGGGCGCGTGGCCCTGGCTGCCGGCCACGGCGGTATGCAGCAGGCCGATGTTGAACAGCCCGGGCACGGGCGCGGGATAGCCGGGCACGAAATTTTCGGACTCGTCGCGCACGGCGTAGCTGCGGCCATGCACGGCGATGCCCAGGTCCTCGAAGACGGCGGTCCCCGCCGCCCCGGCGGGCAGCACGGTGACGTTGTCCGGCAGGGTCAGGCTGCGCGTCATGGCGCTCTGGGCGTCGTGGTTGCCGCGCACGAGCACCACGCGCACCCCGGCGTCGCGCAGCTCGCGCATGCGTGCGGCGAAGTGCAGCCCGGTCTGGAAGTCCTGCCAGTCGCCGTCGTACACGTCGCCCGCCAGCAGCAGCAGGGGCACGGCCTCGGCCACGGCGTAGTCCACGAGGTTGCCCAGGGCGCGGCGCGTGGCCGCGCGCACGGCGTCCACGGGCGCGCCCTCGTAGGCCGACAGCTTGTGCAGGGGGCTGTCCAGGTGGAGATCGGCGGCGTGCAGGAAGGTCGGCATGACGGCCCCAGGCTACATGAATTCGCCCCGGGGCGCCACACCGGCGCGCCGGGTGCCTCAGCCCCGCAGGCGCGCGAACAGGCGCGGCGAGAGCACGCTGTGGCGGTCGAAATCCGGCAGCAGCTCCAGCCCCGGCACCAGGGCGCGGCACACGGGGATGCCCAGATCCGCGCGGGTCAGGTCCACATAGACCGGGGGCCGCCCGCTGGCGGCAAGCGCCGCCTCGATGCGCGCCAGGTCGCCCCCCGGGGTGCCCGTGGACAGGTCGGGCAAATCCTCCGCGCGGCGCACGGGCAGGTCCGGTGGGCCGGGCAGGGTCGGCGGACCCCAGGGGAAGGGATAGGGCACCTCGAACAGGGCCGAGGCCGCCGCCTGCGGGCCGCACAGGCCCGCCGCAGCGCCCTTGGTCACCTGGCCCTCGGGGCCCACGGCGAAGGCCCGGTAGCACGGCACGCCCAGCTCGGAGGTGATGTCCTCCAGCCACACGTCCAGGCCCCGGGCGGCGTATTCCGCGAGCTGCGCGCGCAGCTTGCGGTTGGAGGACTCCAGGCGGAAGCAGCGCGCCGGGTCGTGGGGCGTGACGCACTCGGCGTCGCGCTCGATGATCTCCAGCAGCGCCGTGAGCCGTGCCCGGGCCATGCAGGCGCCCGCGCCCAGGCCCGTGGAGCCCGGGGCGCTCAGCAGCGCGGGCTCGTCCAGGTTGGCGAACAGGAACACGCACTGCGCCGGGACCAGCAGGGACGCGCCGCCGCCGGGCCCGCCTGCGCCGCCGGGGGCCTGGGCGCGGACGCCGGGCACCCAGCACAGGGGCAGGTCGGCTGCGGGCACCTCGATGGGCAGGCTGGCCGGATCCAGGGCCGCGCCCGGGGGCAGCTCGGAGAACCGCGCGCGGGTCAGCGGCAGGGGCCGGGCGTAGCCCAGGGCGCCCTCGGGGCCCACGTCGGCCCAGGCCGAACGGCGCTCGCAGATCTCCATGAGCAGGGCCACCTGGGCGGCCTCGAACTCCAGCCCGCGCCCGAAGGACGAATGGACCCCGGCCAGGGTATAGTCCAGCGCGCCCGTGCGCACGCGGGTTTCCACCCGCCACTGGCGCACCAGCCCCACGGGCGCCAGGGACATCTGGTGGCACATCTGCGGCGACAGGGGCACCCCGGCGGCGGCCAGGGCGCGCTCGGCCCGGCGCGAGGCCTCGGCGGCGGAGACGGGGTGCGGGTGGGCGCCCGGGGGCGGCGGCGCCACCTCGGCCACGGACACGAAGCCCCGCGCGGCGGCGGCCACCTCTGCGGCGGAAAAGGGCACAGGCGGGGCGCCGGGGCTGCCCGGGGCGGGCAGGGGCGCGTGCTCGTTCAGGTTGGCGGCCAGAAGCGCGCTCCAGGCGCGGTGCTCGGCCCGCCGGGGCAGGGCCTGCTGGCGCAGGTCCACCAGGGGCGAAGCCGCGGGGTCGGGGTGCTGCGGCGCGGCAGGGGCCAGCTCGGGGCGCACCAGGGCCGCCTCGGCCAGGGCTGCGCCCAGGGCGGCGTTGCCGGGGTGGCGCGCGGCCAGGGCCCGGGCCTCGGCCACGGGCATCGCCGCCACCAGCGCCAGCAGATGGCGGTGCATGAACACATCGCCGGGGCGATCGGCCAGATACTGCGCGGCTTGGTCGGCGTCTGGCGGGCCCTCGGGCACGCAGGCGCAAAAGCCGATGGTCGCGGCGGTGGCGGTGAGTTCCAGAGTGTAGCGCATGGCGGCCTCGGCGCGGAGAAAAGGGCGCGACAAACAAAGGGGCGGCCCCGAAAGGCCGCCCCGGCGTGACGAAAAGGCGTCTACTTGAAGCTGCGGGCGAAGAGGTCTTCCAGGGCCTTCTTGCCGTTGGCCTCCAGGAAGCGGGTGCCCGTGCCCGTGAAATGCTTGTGCTGGATGACCGGGGCATCCACGGGCGCGAAGGCCGTCTTGACCCACTGGAACCAGCCGTCCTTGTCCTGGTCGAAGACGAACAGGGGCTTGTTGCAGATCTTGGCGTACTCGGCGCCCCAGCCCGTGCCGCCCTTGACGGTCTGGTCCTGCTGCACGGAGCCGATCACGTAGACCTCGAAGCCGCTGGCCACCTGCCAGCAGATGCTTTGCAGCACCTTGCGGAACAGGGGCGCGGTGGAGAACTTGCGGTTCATGAGCCGCGAGACGTAGGTCAGGCTGACGTCCTTGAGGGCCAGTTCCTCCTCCGTCAGGGTGCGCAGGCCGCGTGCGCGCTCGGAGATATGGCCCTCGAAGGAGTAGTTGACCTCCTCGACGCCGTAGCGCTGGGCCAGTTCGCCAAAGGCGGCCTCGGCGCCCTTGGCGCCGCCGCTGTACAAAATGAAGCCGGTACCGGGCATGTTCGCCTCCTGATTGCGGGAAATGATGTCGCTTCCGATCTTTAGCACGGCATATCCCACGGTGCAACGGTGATGGCTGCACGCGGGCGATGCGGTCACGCGGGTTTGCCGGGATGTGTCCGCCAAAAAGCAAGGCCCCCCGCGGTTGGGCGGGGGGCCTTGAAAAGAAGTCCTGGCATCGACCTACTTTCCCACTGACTCCTCAGCAGTATCATCGGCGAGGGAGAGCTTAACTTCCGTGTTCGGAAAGGGAACGGGTGTGACCTCTCCTCCATGGACACCAGGACAAAGATATAGTTAATAGGGAAGGGATTTGAAGTCTTGTATTAGAGTTAAGACGCACGACCTATTAGTACCGGTTTGCTGAATGCATTGCTGCACGTACACATCCGGCCTATCAACCTTGTAGTCTACAAGGGGTCTTCAGGACCGAAGTCAGGGAGACCTAATCTTGAAGCAGGCTTCCCGCTTAGATGCTTTCAGCGGTTATCCTTTCCGAACATAGCTACCCTGCTATGCCGCTGGCGCGACAACAGGAACACTAGTGGTTCGTTCATCCCGGTCCTCTCGTACTAGGGACAAACCTTCTCAAGTCTCCTACGCCCACAGAAGATAGGGACCAAACTGTCTCACGACGTTTTAAACCCAGCTCGCGTACCACTTTAATCGGCGAACAGCCGAACCCTTGGGACCTGCTCCAGCCCCAGGATGTGATGAGCCGACATCGAGGTGCCAAACCGCATCGTCGATGTGAACTCTTGGATGCGATCAGCCTGTTATCCCCGGCGTACCTTTTATCCGATGAGCGATGGCCCTTCCATTCGGGACCACCGGATCACTAAGACCTACTTTCGTACCTGCTCGAGATGTCTCTCTCACAGTCAAGCTCCCTTATGCCTTTGCACTCGACGGCTGGTTTCCAATCAGCCTGAGGGAACCTTTGCACGCCTCCGTTACTCTTTAGGAGGCGACCGCCCCAGTCAAACTACCCACCAGACACTGTCTTCCGCCCGGATTACGGGTCGGAATTAGAATCTTAGAATAGCAAGGGTGGTATTTCAAGGTTGGCTCCACCGATACTGGCGTACCGGCTTCAAAGCCTCCCACCTATCCTACACATGCTAGCCCAAAATCCAATGTCAAGCTATAGTAAAGGTGCACAGGGTCTTTCCGTCTTTCTGCGGGTAGACGGCATCTTCACCGCCAATTCAATTTCACTGAGTCTATGGCCGAGACAGTGCGGAGATCGTTACGCCATTCGTGCAGGTCGGAACTTACCCGACAAGGAATTTCGCTACCTTAGGACCGTTATAGTTACGGCCGCCGTTTACCGGGGCTTCGATTTAAAGCTTCGACCGAAGTCTAACCTCACCTCTTAACCTTCCGGCACCGGGCAGGCGTCAGGCCCTATACGTCGTCTTACGACTTCGCAGAGCCCTATGTTTTTAGTAAACAGTCGCCCCCGCCATTTCTCTGCGGCCCCCAACAGCTCACAAAGCGAGTCTGATTACCATCAGGGGCACCCCTTATCCCGAAGTTACGGGGTCATTTTGCCGAGTTCCTTAGCCATAGTTCTCTCAAACGCCTTGGGTTGCTCACCCCGCCCACCTGAGTCGGTTTGCGGTACGGTCTCACGAAGCTAAACTTAGAAGCTTTTCTTGGCAGCATGGAATCAACAGCTTCGACGGTAAAGTCTCGGCATCACGCCTTGGCCTTGAAGAGCGGCGGATTTGCCTGCCACTCAAGCCTACACGCTTGCACCGGCATCCAACAGCCGGACTGTCTATCCTCCTGCGTCCCTCCATCGCACACTTCGTGAGGTACAGGAATATTAACCTGTTTCCCATCAACTACGC
>NZ_JAEX01000026.1 GCF_000519125.1 Desulfocurvus vexinensis DSM 17965 | reverse complement strand
CCTCCCCTTCCCCGGACCCCATCCCCTCCCACCCACCGGAAAGGCGCTCTCGGGGGGGCAAAGAGATATTGCAGCTGCCCTAAGAACAACCGGGCCGGGCGCTGCGGCGTCTGCGGAAAGAGGCACACCACCCCCAGCCCCGCAAACAACCGGGCCGGATTCCCGTGTGGGAATCCGGCCCGGTTGTTTGCGTCTGCCGGGTGCGCTCCCTTTCCTGCGCCCCTGCCCCCGCCCCGGGAGTGCGCGGCGCTTCGCCGCGCACTCCCGGGGCGGCGTGTGGGGTCGAGGGGGCCTTGCCCCCTCGCAGGGGGTGCAGGGGGGCGGCGCCCCCCTGCCGGGGTCCGGGGCAGCGCCCCGGCGCGGCGCCCCGGCGGCCTACGCCTGCTGCTGCTCGGCGCGGGCCAGGGTGGTGGCGGCTTCCTGGTGCTTGCCCTGGGCGGTGAGGGCGCGGGCGAGTTCGGCCCAGAAGCGGGGCTGGCCGGGCGCCAGGGCGGCGCTTTGGCGGGCCAGGGCTTCGGCGACCTCGGGGTCTTCGCCGCCGTCGAGGTAGAGGCGGGCCATGAGGTGCAGGGCCAGGGCGTCCATGGGGTCGTGGATCAGGGCCTGGTGCAGGTGTTCGCGGGCCTGTTCGGCGTCGTTCTGGGCCAGGGCCAGCCGGGCGAGGTAACGGTGGGTCAGGCCGTGGCCGCCCGGGGTGCCCTGGGCGCGCAGGAAGTAGCGGCGGGCGTCGGCGAAGCGGCGGGCGGCCTGGGCCAGCTCGCCCAGGCGCACCAGGGCGAAGGTGTGGGCCTTGTCCACGGCGAGGCAGGCGCGGTAGGCCTCGCGGGCCTGGGCGGCCTTGCCGGTGCGCTGGCAGGCGTAGCCGTAGTTGTACAGGGCGAAGATGTCCTTGGGGTTGCGGGCCAGCACGGTCTTGAACTGGCGTTTGGCTCCGGCGAGGTCGCCGGTGCGGGCCAGGGCCACGCCCAGGGAGTTGCGCGCGGTGGTGTTGGCGCGGTCCGCCAGCAGGGCGAGCTTGTATTCCTCGATGGCGTCGAAGAGGCGGCCCTGGGCGAAGAGCTTGTCGGCGTGGATGGTCAGGGCCAGGGAATCGCAGCGGCCCAGGTGCGGGGCGGGCAGCAGCAGGGCGTATTCCAGGGCCTTGGCGGCGTTGTCCAGGGTATCGGCGCGCGAGAAGGACAGCCAGGGGTACTGGGCCAGGCCGATGGCGGGCGCGGGGGTGCCGGAGCGGCCCAGCCGGGCCAGGAGCGTGTCGCACAGGCGGGCGGCCTGGCGGGCGGGGGTGCCGGGCAGCAGCCAGACCAGCCCGCCCAGGCTGTGGCGCCCGCCGGTGGCGCCGGGGCCGAAGGTGGCGGCGCAGGCGCGAGCCAGGTCGTTCAGGGCGGTTTCGGTGTGCCTGGGGTCGGCGTCGTCGGGCAGGCGCATCAGGGCCAGGGTGAAGGTGCGCTGGGCGTCGCGGGCCCCGGCCCAGTGTTCGAGGAAATCGCGGTAGCGCAGCAGCCCAGTGAGGGCGTCGCGGTGCTGCCCCGGGGCGCCGGGGGCCTGGGGGGCGGCTTCGTGGATGCGCGTCAGGCGGTCGCCGGGGGCCAGGGGCTGCCCGGGGTCGGCCTGGGTCATGATTTCGGCCACGCAGTGGCTGCGGCGCACTTCGAGCAGGGCGATTTCGCCCTTGGGGGCGGCGTGGGCGCCGGGGCTGGCCTCGCCGGGCCAGACCAGGAAGCGCTGGCCCTCGCGGGCGCCCACGGCGGAGCCCAGGTCCACGGTCAGGCGGCCCAGGGGCAACACGGCCTGGACCTGCCCGCCCTCGTCGAGAATCTGGGGGTAGCCCACGGCGCGCTCCGGGGCGGTGCGCGCGGCCACGGCGGCGGCGCGCAGGGCCTTGCGCAGCAGGGTGGCGGCCTGCTCCTGGGCAGCCAGACGCAGGGCGTTGCCGTTCATGTCCTGCGGGTAGGCGGCGTGGCCGACGCTGACGCCGGGGTGGACGCGCTGGTCGAGCACGGGGTCAGTAACCTGGAGTTCGGCCATGGCCCGGGCCAGGATGTCGGCCAGGTCGCGGCAGGCCGACGGGGTGGCCCCGGGCAGGCACAGGGCCAGGGTGTCGTCGCCCGCGCGGGCGGCCAGGGCCTGCTCGGGGGCCAGGGCGGCCAGGGTCCGGGCGGCCTCGGCCAGGGCCTTGGCGGCCAGGGCCGGGCCGTAGGCCTCCTGGCAGTGCTCCAGGCCGTGCAGGCGCACGGCCACCAGCCCGAAGCAGGCGGCGAAGCCCGGGGTGCCGTTGCCCAGGCTCCGGTCCGACCCGGGGTGCAGGCAGTCGCCCACCTGGCCGATGGCCCGGGCCATGGCCCGCAGCAGCAGTTCGCGGGTGGCCAGGCCGGTGTCCGGGTCGGTGACGGCGTTCTTGTAGAGCAGGATTTTTTCCAGGCTCATGCGCGCCATGGTCGCCAGATGCGGCAGAGTGGCCTTGGGCGCGCGCACGCGGGCCTCGCGGGCCACGAAGACGCCCAGAAGCCGCCCGCGCAGGACCAGGGGCAGCAGCACGCGGCGCTCGCCGGGCACCACGGCGGCGCGCCCGGCGGCCACCTCGGCCATGGGGCCGTCGGCCATGTCGTCCAGGGTCTTGGGGAAATACAGGCTGTAGGACTTGTGGGGCAGGAAGGCGGCGATCTCGTCACGCAGCAGGTGCTCGTAGGTAATGAGGTCGCGCCGGTCCAGGCCCGGGCCGTCGTCCGGGAGCAGGCTGGGGTGGGCTTTCATGGGCAGCGTATACTCCATGAGCGGGGGCCGGGACAAGGGGCCCGGGCGGGCCCCGGCGCGGCGGGGCCCCGCGCGCCGAGGTGGCGTGCGGGGCCCGGGCGCCCTGGCGGGCCGGGGGTCAGAAGACCGGGGGCCCGTCGGAGATGACGATGTCGGCGTGGGTCATCTCGCCCGTGCTGGTGATGGAGCCAATGAGGGTTTCGCCGCCCGTGGTCGCTCCGTTGCTGTCGTAGTAGAGGTCGTAGCTGTAGGTGCCGCCGCCCGAGGCGGTCTGCACGGCGACGAAGATGGGGTCGCCGGTGCTCAGGGCCGCGCCGTCGCCGGTGTAGGTCGAGCCGACGATGACGGCGAACTTGTCCGAGGCCAGGGGGGCCGACACGGCCCCGAAGCCGAAGGCGACCTTGTCGAACCAGAGGCTGTCCGCCCCGGCCACGAAGTCCGCGACGATCTCGCCGCTGCCGCCGTGGTCGGGGTCGCCCCAGTAGAAGGTATCGCTGCCGTCGCCGCCCACGAGGCTGTCCAGGCCCGACCCGCCGATGAGCACGTCGGGGCCGTCGCCGCCGATGAGGGTGTCGTTGCCGCCCATGCCCATCAGGGAGTCCATGCCTCCCCCGCCCGAGAGGATGTTGCCCCCCGCGTTGCCGGTGAGGATGTCCATGTGGTCGGAGCCGATGACGTTCTCGATGCCGGAGATGCTGTCGTCCTGGGCGTGGCCGCCGATGAGGGTCGCTGTCCCGGCGCCGTTGGGCAGGGTCACGGTTACGCCCGCGTCGCTCTCGGCGTAGGAGATGGTGTCGTTGCCGGGGCCGCCGTAGATCGTGTCCGCCCCGGGGCCGCCGGTGATGAGGTCATCGCCGTCGCCGCCCACAAGGTAGTCGTTGCCGTCGCCGCCGTAGAGCACGTCGTCGCCGTTGTCGCCGTAGAGGGTGTCGCTGCCCTCGTCGCCGTAGATGGTGTCGTTGCCACCGTTGCCAGAGATGACATCGTTGCCAGCCTTGCCCCGCAGGAGGTTGGCGAAGGCGTCGCCGTTGAGGCTGTCGTTGAAGGCGCTACCGTAGAGGTTCTCGATGTTGGTGACGGTGGTGTTGCCGAAGGTTCCGTTCAGGTCGTAGCTGGAGATGGAGGTGGGGCTGTCCTCGAAGGATACGGTATCGTTGCCCATGCCGCCATCGATGAAATTGTCCCCGGTGCCGCCGTTGAGGAAGTCGTCGCCCTGCAGGCCGTAGAGGGAGTCGTTGCCCGGGCCGCCGTAGAGGAAGTCGTCGCCGGGGCCGCCGTAGATGGTGTCGTTGCCGCCCAGGCCGTAGATGGTCACGCTCCCTGTGCCCGTGTACTCGAGGAAGTCGTCGCCCTCGGTGCCGATGGTGCCGCCGTGGTGGCCGGAATCGTCTCCTTCGCCGCCATCGGGAGCGGCGCCCTGGTTGCCGGTCTGGTTGTTGCGGGTGTCGTCGCCGCTGCCCTGGCCCCGGGGCCCGGAGCCGGGCAGGGTCGGGGTGGAAAAGACGAGCGTGGCGCCGATCAGGGTGTCCTGGCCCGAGGGTGGCCCCTGGCCGAAGGGATCGCCCGCATCGGGGTCGAAGGGGTCGTCCGGGCCCGGCTCCTCCCCGCCCTGGTCCTGGCCGTCGCCGTCCTGCTGGCCGTCGCCCTGGCCGTCGCCGTCGTCGTCGTCGCCGCCCTGGCCGTCGCCGTCGTCCTGGCCCAGACCGAGGATGACCGACAGGGGCGCCAGGGTCTGGAAGAGCTGAAGCTCCTCGGCGGTGTAGGGGCGGGGCTCGCCCAGGGTGCCGTCGGGGCCCACGTCCACCACCAAGCCCTGGTTGGTCAAAAACACGGTGCCCTGGGCGGTGGTGATCACCAGGTCCAGGCCGTCGTACTGGAAGATGCCGTAGCGTTCGGAGCCGTCCTCGCCAACCTGGAAGTCCGCGCCGGTGCCGCGGATGCCGATGGTGGCCAGGGGCGAGGAGATGCCGATGCCGTCGGGGTTGTCCTTGGCGATGGTGCCGGTGACCATGCGGAAGGTGCCCTTGGACAGGCTCATGAGCATGGACGAGGCCGAGGGCTGGGCCGGGTCGAAGACGTATTCGTCCAGCGTCAGGCTGGCAGCGGGACCCTGGGCCAGCACGGTGTCGTCGGCGAAGCGGACCTCGAAGCTGCTGCCCTCGCCGGTGGAGAGCACGTCGCCGGGGAAGACGGGGCTGCCCACGGCCAGATCGCGCACGCCGTCCTGCCCCTGGGCCGTTGCCGTGCCGCGCAGGGCGACAATCTCACCAATGCTGTCCATGACGGGGAACCTCGCGGGTGGAGAAGGAGGATGAGTTGCAATATCTTTATTGAATATTAACAAGCGGGCAACACGGGCGCAACCCCTTTCGGCGCGGGGTGGTCCGGGCGCCCTGGCGGCTGGACATGGAGCCCGATTCCGGTAATCTGGGCCGCACACGCCACACAGGAGCACCCCCCATGCGCGACCACGACAACCCGGTGCTGGCGGCCATCCTCGGGCGCCGCTCCATCCGCCGCTTCACCGCCGAGCCCGTGTCCACCCAGGACATGCGCACCATCCTCGACGCCGGGCGCTGGGCGCCCAGCGGGCTGAACAACCAGCCCTGGCGCTTCCTGGTCATCTGGCCGGACGACCCGCGCCGCCAGGCCCTGGAGGGCTGCACCAAGTACGCGCATATCGTGCGCGGGGCCGGGGCCCTGGTGGCCGTGTTCCTGGACCGCGAGGCCATGTACAGCGAACTCAAGGACCACCAGACCGCCGGGGCAGCCATCCAGAACATGCTTCTGGCGGCCCACGCCCTGGGCCTGGGCGGGGTCTGGCTGGGCGAGATCGTCAACCAGGCGCCCGAGGTGCTCCAGGTGCTGGGCCTGGACGCGGGCACCTACGCCTTCATGGCCCTGCTGGCCCTGGGGCACCCCGACCAGAAGGGCTCGTCCTCGCGCAGGCCCCTGGCAGACCTGCTTGTGGAGGAATTCTAGCCGATGCATATCCAGACCTTCACCCTGGGGCCGCTGGGCACCAACGGTTTTCTGGCCTCCAGCGGGGAACGCGCCGTGTTCGTGGACCCCGGGGGCGACCCTGGGCCGGTGCTGGCCGCCCTGGGCGCCGGGCGGCTGACCCTGGAAGCCATCCTGATCACCCACCTGCACTGCGACCACATCTACGGCTGCGCGGCCCTGGCCCGGGCCACGGGCGCGCCGGTGCTGGCCGGGCAGGGCGACGCCTTCCTGCTGGACACGGAGCTTGGCGGCGGCGGGTTCATGGGCCTGCCGCTGGTGGAGTCCTTCGAATTCGCCCCGCTGGCCCCGGGCCCGGCGCAGTTCATGGGCCTGCCCTGCACGGTGCTGGCCACCCCCGGGCACAGCCCGGGCAGCCTGTCCTTCCACTTCCCGGACCAGGGGCTGGTTTTCGTGGGCGATGTGCTCTTTCGCCGCTCCATCGGGCGCACGGACTTTCCCGGCGGCGACACGGACGTGTTGCTGACGGCGGTGCGTGAGCGGCTGTTCACCCTGCCCCCGGCCACGGTGGTCCACAGCGGCCACGGCCCGGCGACCACCGTGGGCGACGAGATGGCCCACAACCCGTTCTTCAATGGCGCGTTCTAGGCGCGCCCGGAGGTGAGCATGGACGAGCCGGTGCGGCTGGACCTGCGCGGCAGGTGCTGAGGCGTGGGCATGGAGGTGGGGTGGTATCTCCGCCTGTCCCGCGCGCCCCGCGTGGAGGCGCTGGTGGACGCCCCGGCCCTGCCCGCCCTGGAGGACCAGCGGGCCATGAACCCTTCGTGGTCCATGGACGTGGACGAGGCCGGGGGCGGGGGGCTGCGCGTGGTCTTCACCCGTGAGGCACGTGGGGGCAGGCAGGAGGCGGGCCATGACTGACGGCCACGGCGGCGCGCCGCTGGTGCTGGCCCTGTCGCCGCGCGCCGGGGGCAACAGCGACGCGGCGGCGGCGCTGTTCGCCCGGGGGGCGGCCCTGGCCCTGGGCGCCCCGGTGCCCGTGACGCCGCTGCGCGACTTTTCCGTGCGGCCCTGCACCGCGTGCCACGCCTGCGCCGGGGGCGGCCCCTGCCCGCAGGACGCGGGCGACGACGCCGGGCGGCTGCTGGCGGCCCTGGCCGCCGCGCCCGCCGTGTTCCTGGCCGCGCCCATCTATTTCTACCACCTGCCCGCCCAGGCCAAGGCCCTGGTGGACCGCTCCCAGACCTGGTACGAGCGCGCCCGGGCCGGGGCGCCCGAGGTCGCGGCCCTGGCCCCGCGCCCCGCGTACTGCTGCCTGGTGGCCGGGCGGCCCGTGGGCGAGCGGCTCTTCGAGGGCGCGCTGCTGACCCTCAAGTATTTCCTGGCCAGCTTCCGCCTGGAGCTGCGCGACCCGCTGACCCTGCGCGGGGTGGATGCCCCGGGCGACCTGGCCGCCGACGCCGGGGCCTGCGCGGCCCTGGAGGCCCTGGGGCGCCGGGCCGTTCTGGGCGGCCGGGGCTGAGGCCCGTGGTGCGTCTGGCCGAGACCCTGGCTGCCCTGGGCGACCTGCTGGGGCGGCGCTGCCACGGCTGCGGCGCCGTGGCCCGGGGGCGCGGGCGCGGCGAACTGCCGCCCCTGTGCGCGGACTGCGCCCGGGAGCTGGCCCCCTGGTCCGGCCCGGCCTGCCCGGGCTGCGGGACGATGTTTCCGGGCGCCACGGGCGGGGCCGGGCACCTGTGCGCCGCCTGCCGCCTGGAGCCCCGGCCCTGGGAGCGGCTGCTCTTCCATGGGCCCTACCAGGGGCTGCTGCGCCGCCTGGTGCTGGACTACAAATTCCATGGCCGCCTGGGCGCGCAGCGCCTGCTGTGCGGCCTGGCCCGCGAGGCCTGGCTGCGCGGGGGCGCGCCGGGGGCGGGGGGCGGCCCGGGCGCCCTGGCCCCGCCCGACGTGGTCGTGCCCGTGCCGCTGCACCGCCGCCGCCTGCTGCACCGGGGCTTCAACCAGAGCCTGGAGCTGGCGCGCGGGGTCGGGCGGCTGCTGGGGCGGCCCGTGCCCCTGGCCGCGCTGGAGCGCGTGCGCCATACCGTGCCGCAGATGACCCTCGCCGCGGCCCGGCGGCGCGACAACGTGCGCGGGGCCTTCGCCGCCGACCCCGGGGCCCTGGCCGGGCGCCGGGTGCTGCTGGTGGACGACGTGATGACCACCGGGGGCACCCTGGAGGAATGCGCGGGGGCGCTGCTGCGTGCGGGGGCCGCCGGGGTCGTGGTGCTCGTTCTGGCGCGCACTCCGGCGGGCCGCTGAACCCCGCCCGGGGCCGGATCGACCTTTTCGCGTCGAAAGGCTTGACTTCCCCCCGCGAAGTCAAGTACAAGCCCTTTCTCTTTCTTTGGAGGTATTTTTCATGTACGCGATCATCGAGACGGGCGGCAAACAGTTCCGGGTCGAGGAAGGCCGCACCATCAAGGTTCAGAAACTTCAGGCCGAGGCCGGCTCTGAGGTGGTCATGGATAAGGTTCTGCTGGTCGGCCAGGGTGCCGGCGTGACCGTTGGCCAGCCCTACGTGGCCTCGGCCAAGGTCGCCTGCGAGGTGGTGGAGCATGGCCGCGACAAGAAGATCGTGGTCTTCCACAAGCGCCGCCGCAAGGACAGCATGAAGAAGCAGGGCCACCGGCAGGATTACACCGCCATCAAGATCAAATCCATCACGGCCTAGGCGCCGGGGGAGGCAGATATGGCTCACAAAAAAGCAGGCGGAAGCTCCAGGAACGGGCGCGACAGCGCCGGACAACGCCGTGGCGTCAAGCGCTTCGGCGGCCAGGAAGTGCTGGCTGGCAACATCCTCGTGCGCCAGCTGGGCACCAAGTTCCACCCCGGCGTCAACGTCGGCCTGGGCAAGGACTACACGCTCTTCGCCCTGGTGGACGGCACCGTGAAGTTCGAGAAGTTCACCCGCAAGAAGCAGGTCCGCACCCGCGTGAGCGTGGTTCCCGCGTAGGCGCAGGCACGAAAAATCCAGCGGGGCGGATCGCGCGGCGAGCGCTGTCCGCCCCTTTTTCTTTGGAGTCGCAATGCGTTTCGTGGACGAAGCCACCATCACCGTGCGCTCGGGGCACGGCGGGCAAGGATGCGTGTCCTTCCGCCGCGAGGCCCACGTGCCCAAGGGCGGGCCCGACGGCGGCAACGGCGGCAAGGGCGGCGACGTGGTCTTTCGCGCCTCGGACAAGCTGCTGACCCTGTACGACTTCCGCCTCAAGCGCGTGTACGAGGCCCGCAACGGCCAGCCCGGCATGGGCCGCCAGCGCCACGGCAAGAACGCCGAGGACCTGGTCATCGACGTGCCCGTGGGCACCCTGCTCTACCGCCTGGACGAGGACGGCGAGACCCTGGTGGCCGACCTCACCGAGCCGGGCCGCGAGATGGTGCTGTGCCAGGGCGGGCGCGGCGGCATGGGCAACGAGCACTTCAAGACCTCCACCATGCGCACCCCGCGTTTCGCCCAGCCCGGCGAGGACGGCCAGGAAATGACCCTGCGCCTGGAGCTCAAGGTCATCGCCCACGCGGGCCTTTTGGGCCTGCCCAACGCGGGCAAGTCCACCTTCCTGTCGCGCATCTGCGCCGCGCGGCCCAAGATCGCCGCCTACCCCTTCACCACCCTGGTGCCCAACCTCGGGGTGCTGCTCTCGGACATGGGCGAGCATTTCGTGGTCGCCGACATCCCCGGGCTCATCGAGGGCGCCCACCTGGGCCAGGGCCTGGGGCACCGCTTCCTGCGCCATGTGGAGCGCACCCACTTCCTGGTGCACCTGCTCAGCGCCCAGGAGCTGGACGAGGAGAACCCCTTTGCCGGGTTCGCCCTGCTCAACGACGAGCTGACCCGCTACAGCCCGGAGCTCGGCGTCAAAAGGCAGCTTGAAGTCGTCAACAAGATTGATGTACTAAGCCCCGAACGGCTCGACGAACTGGCCCGCCTGGCCAGGGCCCAGGGCCGCGAGGTGTTCTTCATCTCGGCGCTCACCGGGCAGGGCGTGGACCGTCTGGTGGCCGAAATGTGGCGGCTGTTCCGCGCCGGGCAGGAGCCGGGCGCGTAGTTTTCACCCACCCGCGCCCCGCGCGGCGTCCGACGGAGCCGGGCCATGGACTGGAAGCAGGAACGCGAGCACGCGATACGCGCCGCCCGCCGGGTGGTGGTCAAGGTCGGCAGCGCCGTGCTGACCACGCCCCAGGGCCTGGACCTGCGCGTGGTCAACCGCTTGGCCGACCAGATGGCCGGGCTGCACGACCGGGGCCTGGAGCTGGTGCTGGTGTCCTCGGGGGCCGTGGCCGCCGGGCGCCGCGCCGTGCAGGGCGAGCTCTCCGGCCTGCCCGCGCGCCAGGCAGCCTCCGCCGTGGGCCAGGGGCGGCTCATGCACGCCTACGACGAGGCCTTCGGGCGCTACGGCTGCGTCACGGCCCAGATCCTGCTGACCCTGGACGACCTGCGCAGCCGCAAGCGCTTCCTCAACGCCCTGAACACCTTCCGCACCCTGCTGGACTGGCGCGTGGTGCCCATCGTCAACGAAAACGACACCGTGGCCGTGCAGGAGCTGGAGTTCGGCGACAACGACGCCCTGGGCAGCCTGGTGGTCAACCTCATCGACGCCGACCTGTTCGTGAACCTGACCTCCGCCGGGGGCGTGTTCGACGCCAACCCCGCCGCCAACCCCGCCGCGCGCCAGCTCGACTGCATCGAGGACATCTGCGGCCTGGACCTGGACGCCATGTGCAGCGGCAAGACCGCCGACGGCACCGGGGGCATGTATTCCAAGCTGCTGGCGGCCCGGCGCGTGGCCCAGCTGGGCGTGCCCACGCTGATCCTCTCGGGCCGCGAGTTCTTCGGGTTGCAGCGCGCCTTCGACGGCGAAGCCCTGGGCACCTGGGTCCGCCCGGCGGGCAAGCGCATCTCGCACCGCAAGTTCTGGCTGGCCTACAACAACAAGCCCGCCGGAAGCATCATCGTGGACGCCGGGGCCGCGCGGGCCCTGGCCGAGCAGGGCAAGAGCCTTCTGCCCGCAGGCATCCGCGAGGTGGAGGGCACCTTCGGCGCCGGGGCGTTGGTGCGCATCGTCACCGAGGGCGGCAAGGCCGTGGCCGTGGGGCTGACCAACTACAAGGCCGCCGACCTGCGGCGCATCATGGGCCACAAGAGCGCGGCCATCGCCGAGCTGCTGGGCTCGTGCCCCTACCCCGAGGCCGTGCACCGCGACAACCTGCTGCCAGACGCCGCGCTCTAGCCCCGGCCCGCCGCGCGGGGTTGCCGCGAGGCCCGGTTTCGCTACAATGGCCCCAGGAGGCCCCCCCATGCGCGACTTCTCGCAATCCATCTGGTGGAACGCGGCGTTCATCACCCTGGGCGCGGCGCTGTGCGCCTATAGCATCACCGCCCTGGCCCTGCCCCACGAGTTCGTGTCCGGCGGGGTTTCGGGGCTGGCGCTGCTGGTCTACTACGTCACCGGCGTCCTGAGCCCCGGCGTCTGGATGGCCATCTTGTCCGTGCCGGTGTTCGCCCTGGGCTGGTTTGCCGTAAGCCACCGCTTCTTCTGCTACAGCCTCTACGGCATGGCGGCCATGGTCGTGTTCATGGAGCTGTTCACCACCGCGGCGCCGGTGTCCGACCCCATGCTGGCGGCCCTGGCCTCGGGTGCGGTGTCCGGCGCGGGCACGGGCATCGCCCTGCGCACCCTGGGCTCCCTGGGCGGGCTGGACATCATCGCCGTGGCCCTGAACCAGCGCTTCAGCCTGCGCATGGGCTCGGTGACCTTCGTCTTCAACGGCCTGCTCTTCTTGGGGGCCATGCTCTTCCTCGACGTGGACCGCGCCCTGTACTCCGTGGCCATGGTCTTCGTCTCGGCTCAGGCCATGGAATACTTCCTGGGCATGTTCAACCAGCGCAAGTTCGCCATCATCATCTCCGACAAGAGCGACGAGGTGGCCGACGCGGTGATGCACCACCTGAAGCGCGGCGCCACCATCCTGCACGGGCGCGGCGCCTTCACCGGCAAGCGCAAGAAGGTGCTGCTCACGGCGGTGAACAACATCCAGGTCAAGCGCCTGGAAGAGGCCGTCTACGCCGTGGACCCCGAGGCCTTCACCATCATCGGCTCGGCCCTGAACGTGCTGGGGCACCGCTTCTCGCGGCGCAAGGTCTACTGATGCCCGGCCCCGTCGCCCTGCTTACGGACTTTGGCACCGCCGACCCCTACGCGGGCCAGCTGCGCGGCACCCTGGCCGCCCTGGCCCCCGGCGCGTCCGTCATCGACCTGAGCCACGGCGTGGAGCCCTTCAACGTCGCCCAGGGCGCCTTTTTCCTGGCCGCCAGCCTGGAGCACTTCCCGGCGGGCACCGTGTTCCTGGCGGTGGTCGATCCCGGGGTGGGCGGGCCGCGACGCCTTGTGGCCCTGGCCGCCGCCGGGCGCACCGTCCTTGCGCCGGACAACGGCCTGGCCGCCCTGGTGCTGGCGCGCCACCCGGGCGCCCGGGCCTTCGACCTCTCGGAGCACGCTCGGGGCGCCGCCTCCTGGACCTTCCACGGCCGCGACGTGCTGGCGCCCCTGGCCGCGCGCCTGGCCCGGGGCGAGGCCCCGCAGGCCCTGGGCCCGGCCCTGGACGTCACGGCCCTGGTCCGCCCGCGCTGGGCCGCCCCGGCCCGCGAGGCCACCCCGGAGGGCGTGCGCATCCTGGCCGCCGTGATCCACGTGGACCGCTTCGGCAACTGCGTGCTGAACCTCGACGCGCCCGCCTGGGGCCCGGGGCTGCGGGCCGCAGCGGCCCTCACCGCCCAGGCCGCGGGCGGCCCGGCCCTGCCCGCGCGCACCGTGCGCGCCTACGCCGAGCTGGCCCCCGGCGAGCTCGGGCTGCTGGCGGGCAGCCAGGGCTACCTGGAGCTGGCCTGCAACCAGGCCCCGGCCTCGCGGGCCCTGGGCGCGCACTGCGCCGCCCCCCTGACCCTGACCCTGCCCGGAGCCCATCCGTGAAGATCGTCACGCCCCTGGTCGCCGCCCTGTCCTTCCTCTCGCGCCTGGGCCCGGCGCGCATCCACGACGACGCCACCCTGGCCGCCTCGGTCAAATACTTCCCCCTGGCCGGGGCGGTCATCGGCGCCCTGGTCACGGCGCCGTTCTATTTCGGCTTGTTGCGCGGGCACCCCTGGCTCCAGGCCTGGCTGCTGCTGGTGCTCGCGCTGTGGGCCACCCGCGCCCTGCACTGGGACGGCTGGGCCGACGTGTTCGACGCCTGGGGCAGCGGCGCGCGCGACGAGCGCTTCTGGACCGTGATGAAGGACAGCCGCCTGGGCGCCTTCGGCGGCGTGGCGCTGG
Organism: Desulfocurvus vexinensis DSM 17965; assembly: GCF_000519125.1. Taxonomy (NCBI): domain Bacteria; kingdom Pseudomonadati; phylum Thermodesulfobacteriota; class Desulfovibrionia; order Desulfovibrionales; family Desulfovibrionaceae; genus Desulfocurvus; species Desulfocurvus vexinensis. The sequence goes on along the minus strand of NZ_JAEX01000026.1, from coordinate 11,464 downwards.
TCATGGGCCTCGCGGGCCAGCTGCTGCTGCTGCACAACGCCCTGGCCGCCGGGGCCTTCGGGGCCGTGGCCTGGGCCTTCGTGCTGGGCCGGGGCACCTGCGTGGCCACGGCCTACATGGGCCGCGACCTGGCGCGCGGCCAGGGCCTGGGCCGGACCTTCCTGGCGGGCGCCAGCTCCTGGGCCCTGCTGCTGGTGGTGCTCCAGGTCTTCGGCCTGGGCCTGGCCGTGCGCCCCGAGATCGCCCTGGCCCCGGCCCTGGCCGTGGCCTTCCTCGGCGTGGTCGAGCTCTCGGCCCTGGCCCGGCGCATGGGCGGCATGAACGGCGACATCCTCGGCGCCGCCGTCATCTGGGGCGAACTGGCCGGGCTCATGGGCTACACCGCCGTCTCCGGCCTGCCCCCGCTGCCCTAGCCGCCGGGCCGCCGGACGACCCGGGAGCCGCTCTGGAAGATGCGCGGGCGAGGGTGTTCTTGGGCAGGGGCTTCAGGTAGATGATCGACATGGCGCTCTTCTTCCTGTCGATCTCCCGGCCCAGGTCGCGGGCCTTCTGGAGCAGCATCTCCTTTTCCCCGAAGGTGATGGCGTCGGTCATACAGACCTCGGCGCAGACCGGCAGCTCCCCGGCCACCACGCGGTCATGGCACAGGTCGCATTTGTGGGCCTTGCGGCGCACCGCGTCGAACTGGATGACGCCGTACGGGCAGGCCTCGATGCAGGCCCTGGAGCCGGTACACATGTCCGGGTCGATCCTAAGAATTTAAGAATTCCCAGGAATTCCGGGGACAGCTTACTTGATTCACCCCTCTTCCGCCTCTTCTTCTTTGGTCCAGGTTTTCCTGGTCGCAGCCTGCGGCCTAGTGTCTGTTCGAGTTTTTCAATAAAGTCCTGGCGGCCTGTGCGTGAATGGCTGCCCAGTGCCTCCGCAAAGCCTTTTTCGTCCGGCTCCGTGAGAAAGCTTTCCCCGTCCGGCATCATGGACAGCAGAGGAGCCACCTTGACCAAGGCATCATCCCGAGCCGCCAGATGAACGCGGCGCTGCTCCATTCGTATCCGCCCGGAGCCGTGACCATCCCGGCGCTCACGGGATTGCGCTCGATATACCGGGCTGCGGCAAGGAGGTGACTTTCATCCATCACAAAAGAACCGAACCACCCCTGCCACAGATGCCCCGTCCAGCCTTTGCGCTTATTGACAAGGCTCGTGTACCTGCGATGCACTTCGCCCACGGCCCGGGCGAGCGATTCCTCCCGCTCGGGAACGGCGACGAGGTGCACATGATTCGTCATCAAACAATACTCCCAAATCTCAAGCCCAAACTTGCAGCACCACTCCGCCATCAGGTCCAGATACAGCCGGTAGTCGTTTTCCCGGAAAAAAGTCGGAAGCCGCCGGTTTCCCCGCTGCGTCACATGATGCGGCCGCCCAACCGCAACTACTCGTGCCATCCTTGCCATCGATCGCCTACATCCCCAAGGCGCAATGCCTGTTATTTAAGTAAGCTGTCCCCGGAATTCACGCCAGGGGCGGCAGTGTCAGGTGAATACTATCTCTGTACACATATTCTTCACCCCCATCTCGGTTTCAGTTTATATTCAGCCATAACTTTAATAATATTTTTAATATCCCCATCTACCACATCATCAGCCATGTCACGTAAACCTAATAATACTGATTCATATTCTTCAATAGCCATATGCTCATCTATTTTGTTACACGTTCCTGTCTCTACTTGAATACTCAGCATAAAACCTTTCAATATAGAAATACAGGCCATACTATTCATAGTTTTTTTTCCTTTTCTGACCGAGTCCTCAACAATTGCATTACCCACAAAATTCAAAAGCTCATCTCGGCATCTTGAAGGCTTCCCCTGAATGAACGAATACATTTTAAATGCATAAAACGTCATATTTTTCATATATATTTCATATAATTCTTTTGGTATTTCTTTTTTTCCGCGCATAGAGGCAAAACACTATTGTGCAGTAATAAAAATATCATTCTTACAGTGATCACTAGATTGCATATTATTCGATGCACTAGTTCCAACATTAGAACTCAAGCGGCCCGTTTTGATATACTCATAAAAATAAATTTTCAGCCACCCAGGACAATTAAAATTATCAGTCGAACCTGTTTCACCCACAAAATAAAGCCAATCCCTAAAAGATAACACAAAGCGATTATTTATTTTGCCACTTTGCCCCTGTGGAATGATTATATTTATTGTAATATATGACGCCATATTATGTGTAAATGGAATCTGTTTTATAGAGAATATTTTTACATTGATTCATAAATGCCATTGCGCACAATGTGAAAATCGTGAAGATAACAAATCTTTTTAATAACCAGCGCACACTTATTTCAAGATCAATTTTATTAAAATACATATTTGCCTTCCATCAACAGTGTAACCCATCAAATTCAAATTCCCAAATTCCGGGGACAGCTTACTTAAATCCCCCGCTTTCCGCGCACGCCGAAATCCCACAACGTGAGTTGCGCCGTGACGTAATGACTCACCTGGGCCTGGGAGTTGCTCGAATAGACGACGTCACCCACGGAATTCACCGCAGCCGCGCCCTGAGTCAGATCCTTGTACTGCTCGGCGTAGGACCGCAGCTCGACCGTCGGAACGTAATCATACGCCCGCTCGTTGACCGCCTCGCGTTTCGCGGCAACGTCGTACTTCGCAATCGCAAGATCTGGGGAATGTTCGACAGCCCTGGCCAGAACATCGTCGAACGTGAGCGACACCGCCCAGGAACAGGGCGGGAGGAGGAAATGCGCGAACAACACAGCCAGGAAGACGAACCGCAAGAGTATCACCGCTTCCACGTTCAGATGGAATGGGACACGGGTGGCAACCCACCACGCGCCTCGCCCTTTCGCAGGCCACTCTCGGATCGGAACCTTCCCGGCAGAAAGTCCACCACCTTTCGGCTAACAAATACTAATCCCAAAAGCAATATACAATCCCATTGCGTTGCGGCTGCCACAGCCCGCCCCACCCCACGCACAAAGGCCCCCGGCAGCACTGCTGCCGGGGGCCTTTGTGTGGTTTGTGGTCTGCTTCGGGCCGACACCTGCGCCCGTTCCCGCCCGCGCCCTATTCCACGGTCACGCTCTTGGCCAGATTGCGGGGCTGGTCCACGTCCTTGCCCAGGTAGTCGGCCATTTCGTAGGCGAACAGTTGCAGGCAGGGCAGGGCCAGGAAGGCGTTGAGCGGGCCCCAGACCTCGGGGATGATCCAGGGGTCGTCCACAGTCAGGTCCAGGCCCGGGTGGGTCAGGGCCACGATGCGCCCGTCGCGCGCCTGGACCTCCTCCAGGTTGGACTTCACCTTGGGGAACAGCGGGTCGCGCAGGGCCAGGGCGAAGGTCGGGAAGTCCGGCTCGATGAGGGCGATGGGCCCGTGCTTCATCTCGCCCGAGGCGTAGCCCTCGGCGTGGATGTAGGAGATTTCCTTGAGTTTCAGGGCGCCCTCCAGGGCCAGGGGGAAGCTCTGGCCGCGCCCCAGGTACATGAAGCTGCGCACGCTGGCGTACTTGCGCGCCAGCTCGCAGGCCCGCTCGCGCATGCGCGGCAGCTCGGCCTCGATGACCTGCGGCAGCCCGTGCACGCCCGTCAGGGCCCGGGCGGCGACCTCGGCGGGCAGCGTGCCCTTGGCCGCGCCCCAGTGCAGCGCCAGCAGGTAGAGCACCGTGAGCTGGCTGCACATGGCCTTGGTGGAGGCCACGCTGATCTCCGGCCCGGCCTGGGTGTAGACCACGCGCTCGGCCTCGCGCGAGACCGTGGAGCCCACCACGTTGCACAGCCCGAGCACCCGCGCGCCCAGCTCGCGCGCCCGGCGCATGCCCGCCAGGGTGTCGGCGGTCTCGCCCGACTGGCTCACGGCCAGGACCACGTCGTCGCCGTCCAACAGCAGGTCGCGGTAGCGGAACTCCGAGGCGATCTCCACGCGCACGGGGATGCGCGCCCAGGACTCGATGAGACTCGCGCCCCACAGGCCCGCATGGTACGAGGTGCCGCAGGCCACGATGGTCAGCCGCCGGGGCGGCTCCAGGCCGTCCAGCTCGGGCAGGCGCACCCGCCCGGCGCGCAGGTCCACCCGCCCGGCCAGGCAGTCGGCCACCACGCGGGGCTGCTCGAAAATCTCCTTGAGCATGAAGTGCTTGTAGCCGCCCTTCTGGGCCGACTGCACGTCCCAGGTGATGTGGTGCAGGGGCTTGTCCACGGGCTCCAGGGTCGCCGCGTCGAACACCTGCCAGGAGTTGGCGTCCATGCGCACCAGCTCGCCGTCCTCCAGGAAGGCCACCTCGCGGGTGTAGGGCAGAAAGGCCGGGATGTCCGAGGCCACGAAGTTCTCGCCCAGGCCCTGGCCGAAGACCAGCGGGCTGGACTTGCGCGCGGCGTAGACCACCCCGGGCTCGTCGGGGCTGACCAGCGCCACGGCGTAGGCGCCCTCCACCCGGGCAAAGGCCCAGGACATGGCCCGCAGGATGCTCCCGGTCTCCTTCAGGCCCTCGGCGATGAGGTTCACCAGCACCTCGGTGTCCGTCTCCGAGGAAAAGGTGTAGCCCTGGGCCAGAAGCTCGTTCTTGCGCTCCTGGTAGTTCTCGATGATGCCGTTGTGGATCAGCGCCAGGCGGCCCGAATTGTCCTTGTGCGGGTGGGCGTTGCGCTCCACAGGCACGCCGTGGGTCGCCCAGCGGGTGTGCCCGATGCCCGAGGTGGCCATGGTCACGTCGCGGCCGTTGATCTTCTTTTCCAGCTCGCCCAGCTTGCCCTCGGCGCGCAGCAGGCGCAGGGCGCCGGCCTCGACGTAGGCCACGCCCGCGGAGTCGTAGCCGCGGTATTCCAGGCGGCGCAGGCCTTCTATGAGCAGGGGCACGGCAGGCCTGTGGCCCGCGTAGCCGATGATTCCACACATGGTGCCGACCTCTCGGGTTCGGGTGGGTGTCAGGTCCGGGAAAGCCCTGCAATAGCGCAAGAGCCGGGGCTACTCAAGGCCCGCCCCGGCCAGGAAATCCGGCCAGCCCGCCAGCAGGGCGCGCAGGGCGCGGCCCCGGTGGCTCACGGCGTTCTTCTCCTCGCGGGTCAGCTGCGCGGCGTGGCGCCCGGTGGCGGCGTCGATGAACAGCGGGTCGTAGCCGAAGCCGCCCTCGCCCGCCGGGGCCGTGGCCACGCGGCCCTCCCAGGCGCCGTGGGCCGCCAGCTCGTGGCCGCCGGGCGTGCGCGCCAGCATCACGCAACGGAAGCGGCAGGCCCGGCCAGCCGCAGGCACATCCGCCAGGGCGGCCAGGAGTTTGGCGTTGTTGGCCGCGTCGTCGGCGCCGGGGCCCGCGTAGCGCGCGGAGTAGACCCCCGGCGCGCCGCCCAGGGCGTCCACCTCCAGCCCGGAGTCGTCGGCCACGGCCACCAGCCCCGTGGCCTCGGCCACGGCGCGGGCCTTCTTGCGCGCGTTCTCCTCGAAGGTTGCGCCGTCCTCCTCCACCTCGCCCACCTCGGGGAAGGCGTCCAGCCCGACCACGTCCAGCCCGTACTGCGCCAGCATGGCGCCCAGCTCGGCGATCTTGCCCTTGTTCCTCGTTGCCAGAACCACAGTGCCCACGGGGCCTCCTTGCGCCTTGGGGTGAAACGGGGGGCGGCGGCACAGGGCCGCCGCAGGGGGACTTCTACGCGGGGCGGACGGTCTCGTCCAGGGGGCCGCTGTCCACGGCCAGGGCCGGGGGCAGCAGCAGGGTGACCACCGTGCCGTGGCCGAGCTTGCTTTCCAGCTCCACGCTGCCCCCGGCCTCCTCCACGATCTTGCGGATCATGGCCAGGCCCAGGCCGGAGCCGGTGTCCTTGGTGCTGAAGAAGGGGTTGAAGATCTTGTCCTTGATGGCGTCGGGGATGCCCGTGCCCTGGTCGCGCACCTGCACCAGGACCATGGCCCCGCTCATGGCCGTGCGCACGGTGATGGTGCCGCCGCGCCCGGCCATGGCCTCCATGGAGTTCTTGAGCATGTTGACCAGGCACTGCTTGAGCAGCTCGGCCACGCCCTTGGCCCGGGCCAGGTCGGGCGCCAGGTCCGTGACCAGCCGGATGCCCTCGGGCTCGCAGCCGATGGTCATGAGCTGCACCGTCTCGCCGACCACGAGGTTCACGTCCACGGCCTCGGCGCGGGTGTCCGAGGGCCGGGCGTAGTTGAGGATGCTGCGCAGGATGGCGTCCAGCCGCCGCGATTCCTCCATGATGATGGCCACCTTCTGGCGGACCTCGTCGGCCAGGTCGGTGCGGCGCAGCAGCGCCTGGGCGAACCCGCCGATGGCGAACAGCGGGTTCCTGATCTCGTGGGCGATGTAGGTGGACAGCTCGCCGATGGCGGCCATTTTCTGGGCCTGTTGCAGGCGCTGCTCGGTGAAGGTGCGCGCGGTGATGTCGCGGCGCATCTCCACCACGTGGGTGGTGCGCCCGGCCTCGTCGTTGAGCGGATAGGTATAGACGCGCACGAACTGCACGCGCCCGTCGGGCCCGACCTGGGAATGCACGGCCTCGGCCTTGCGCCCGGTGACCAGGGTCTCCTGGTAGGGGCAACGCCCGCGCGGCCTGCGGCAGAAGTCGCCGCCCTCCAGCTCGCTGCAATGCCGCCCGACCACCTCGGCCTTGGCCCGGCCCAGGCGGGCGTACATGGTGCGGTTCACGTCCACCACGCGCCCGTCGCGGTCCAAAAGCAGGATGTCCTCCTCCAGGCCGTCCACCACGGCGGCCAGGAAGGTGCTCATATCGACCGGGCCAGGCAGGACGCCGCCCGGGGGCGGACCTTCGGCCATGGCTCCCCCCGCCCCGCGCCTGCGGGGCTTTTCCATGGGATACTCCCCTTGCGCCGCGCATTCAAGTGATATACGCCCTGGCTGCCCGCCGGGTCGCCCCGGCCACTTTTTCATGATAAGGACGTTTCATGCAGCGCATCAAGGTCCATTCCGTCAGCCTGGGCTGCCCCAAGAACCGCGTGGACACCGAGGGCCTGCTGGCCTGCCTCGGCCCGGGGCTTGTCCCCTGCGACGACCCCGCCGGGGCCGACGTGGTGCTGGTCAACACCTGCGGCTTCATCGCCCCGGCGGTGGAGGAGTCGGTGGACACCATCCTCGACCTGGCCCAGGCCATCGAAGGCGCCGAGCCCAGGCCGCTGCTGGCCGTGGTCGGCTGCCTGGTGGCCCGCTACGGCGCCGAGCTGGCCCGCGAGATCCCCGAGGTGGACCTGTGGCTGCCCACGCGCGAGCTGCACCGCTGGCCCGCGCTCATGACCGCCGCCCTGGGCCGCGAGTTGCCCGCGCCCGAGCCCCCGGGCCGCGTGCTCTCCACCGGCCCGGCCTACGCCTACGTCAAGGTGGCCGAGGGCTGCGACCACCGCTGCTCCTTCTGCACCATCCCGGGCATCCGCGGCCCCCTGGCCAGCCGCCCGCTGGAGGCCATCCGCGACGAGGCCGCGGCCCTGCTGGGCGCAGGCGTGCGCGAGCTGGTGCTCGTGGCCCAGGACCTCACGGCCTGGGGCCGCGACCTGGGCGACCCCCGGGGGCTGGCCGCCGTGCTCGAAGCCCTGTTGCCCCTGCCGGGGCTTGCCCGGCTGCGGCCCATGTACCTCTACCCCGGCGGGCTGACCCCCGAACTGCTGGACTTCATGCGCCTGGCCGGGCCGCCGCTGGTGCCCTATTTCGACATCCCCCTGCAGCACGCCCACCCGGAGATCCTGAAAAGCATGGGCCGCCCCTTCGCGCGCGACCCGCGGCTGGTGGTGGAGCGCGTGCGCGAGCGCTTCCCCGACGCCGCCCTGCGCACCAGCCTCATCGTCGGCTACCCCGGGGAGACCGAGGCCCATTTCCGGGCGCTCATGGACTTCGCGGCCCAGGCCCGCTTCCACCACCTGGGCGTGTTCGGCTATTGCGACGAGGAGGGCACCCGGGCCCACGGCCTGCCCGGCAAGGTGCCGGACGCGGTCATCGCCGAACGCCGCGAGGCGCTCATGGCCCAGCAGGCGCGCATCAGCGCCGACATCCTGGCGGGGTACGAGGACACCGAACAGCTGGTGCTGGTGGACCGCGCCCACGAGGAATGGCCCGGGCTGCACGTGGGCCGTTGCTGGTTCCAGGCGCCGGAGGCCGACGGGGTGACCTACATCAGCGGCGAGGGCGTGGCCCCGGGGGCGCTGGTGCGCGCGCGCATCCACGAGGCCCAGACCTACGATCTGGTGGCCCTGGCCTGAGGGCGCGCGGCTGCCGTCCCTGGCGGCCGGGGCCGTGCGCTTTCGGCGCCGGGGTGAAGTGCATTCCCTGCCGCCCCGGGCGCCCGGGGCCGCGCCGCCCCCAAAGGCCCGCGCATTCCCTGCGAAACGCTGGGGAATTGGCGTCCCCGTGGTGCCGTGAAGCCGCGTGAATTCCCGCTTGCGCCGAAAATCAGGGCTTGCATACCCGGCCCCGGTCTGGTAGGTGGGGCGGACTATCGTTGTGGAGGTTTATGGAGTATGGTTGAAACTGTTGAGGAAACCCCTATGTCCATGGACGACATCTGTTTCGAGAAGGCTCTCGAAGACTACCTGCCCATCGCCGATTGCGGCGAACTGGGTGAGGGCAGCATCGTCCAGGGTGAAGTCGTCCGCATTGGCGACACCCATGTTCTTGTGGATGTGAACTTCAAGTCCGAAGGGCAGATCCCTGTGGACGAGTTCCGCGACGCCGAAGGCACCATCACCGTGGGCGTCGGCGAGCGCGTGGATGTGTACGTCGTTCGCAAGAACGAGGCCGACGGCACCATCGTGCTCTCGCGCGAACGCGCCAAGCGGATGAAGCTGTTCGACGACATCGAGAAGATCCAGGAAGGCGACGACGTCATCAAGGGTCGCATCGTGCGCCGCATCAAGGGCGGCTACACGGTGGACCTGGGCGGCGTCGAGGCGTTCCTGCCCGGCTCGCACGTTGATCTGCGCCCCGTGCCCGACATGGACGCGCTGGTGGACCAGGAATACGAATTCCGCATCCTGAAGATCAACCGCCGCCGCTCCAACGTCATCGTCTCGCGCCGCGTGCTCCTCGAAGAGGACCGCGCCAAGAAGCGCTCGGAGCTGCTCTCCACCCTGGAAGAGAGCCAGACCGTCACCGGCAAGGTCAAGAACATCACCGAGTACGGTGTGTTCGTGGACCTGGGCGGGCTGGACGGCCTGCTGCACATCACCGACATGTCCTGGAAGCGCATCAAGCATCCCAAGGAAATGGTGCAGCTGGGCGACGAACTCAATCTCAAAGTCCTGAACTTCGACAAGGACAGCCAGAAGGTCTCCCTGGGCCTCAAGCAGCTCGTTCCCGACCCGTGGCAGGACATCGAAAAGAAATACCCCGAAGGCAGCAAGTTCAGCGGCAAGATCACCAATCTGGTGGACTACGGCGCCTTCGTGGAGCTGGAAGAGGGCGTCGAGGGTTTGGTGCACATCTCCGAGATGTCCTGGACCCGCAAGCTGCGCCACCCCTCGCAGATGGTTTCCACCGGCGAAGAGGTCGAGGTCATCATCCTCGGCGTGGACCCGGACAAGAAGCGCATCTCCCTGGGCATGAAGCAGGTCAATCCCAACCCGTGGGATCTGGTTGCCGAGAAGTACCCCGAGGGCACCATCCTTGAGGGCACCATCAAGAACATCACCGAGTTCGGCATGTTCATCGGCATTGAGGACGGCATCGACGGCCTGATCCACGTGTCCGACATCTCCTGGACCAAGAAGATCCGCCACCCCAACGAGGTCTTCAAGACCGGGGACACCGTCCAGGCCAAGGTGCTCACCGTGGACAAGGACGCCGAGAAGTTCACCCTGGGCATCAAGCAGCTCTCGGAGGACCCGTGGCTGCAGGTGCCTGCCCGCTACCCCGTGGGCACGGTGGTCAACGGCGTGGTGACCAACATCACCGACTTCGGCCTGTTCGTCGAGGTCGAGGAAGGCATCGAGGGCCTGGTCCACGTCTCCGAGATCTCGCGCAAGAAGATCAAGAGCCCCTCGGAGATGTTCAAGGAAGGCGCCGAGATCCAGGCCAAGGTCATCCACGTCAGCGCCGACGAGCGCCGGCTCGGCCTGTCCATCAAGCAGATGAAGACCGAAGAGGACCGCAAGCCCTCCTCCAAGGAGTTCCGCCCGGCCGCCTCTTCCGGCGAAGCCGCGGGAACCAACCTTGGCGATCTGCTGCGCGCCAACCTGGGCGCCCAAAACAGTGACGACGAAGAGTAGTTTCAGCCAGCGGCATCCACTGCTCTTCGGCCTTATGCTCATCATGGCGGCCATGGCCCTCCTCGCGGGGGGCGTGGCCGCCTTTCGTTACGTCGCGGGCCAGGGCGGCGGCAAGGGCAGCCTGGACAGCGCGGGCGACAAGCTGGGCGTGGTGCGCATCCAGGGCATCATCGACAGTTCCGAACCCGCCACCGAGTGGATCAACGCCCTGCGCGACGACGACTCCGTGCTTGGCGTGCTGGTGCGCGTGAACTGCCCCGGCGGGGCCGTGGCGCCCTCGCAGGAGATCCACGCCGCCCTGCGCAGGCTGGCCGAGGCCAAGCCCGTGGTGGTGTCCATGGCCTCGGTGGCCGCCTCGGGCGGCTACTACGTGTCCGCCCCGGCCCACGTCATTGTGGCCAACCCCTCGACCCTCACCGGCTCCATCGGCGTGATCATGGAGCTGTCCAACCTCGAGGGGCTGTTCGACAAGCTCGGCATCAAGCGCCAGGCGCTGACCAGCGGCAAGCTCAAGGACGCCGGCTCGCCCTTCCGGGCCATGACCAGCGACGACCGCGCCTACCTCTCGACCCTTTTGACCGACATCCACGAGCAGTTCCTGGCCGACGTGGCCAGCGCCCGGGGCATGGAGGTCGATGCGCTGCGCCCCGTGGCCGATGGCCGCGCCCTGACCGGCAACCAGGCCCTGGAAGCCGGGCTGGTGGACCGCCTGGGCGGCTACGACGACGCCCTGGAGGAGCTGCGCGCCATGTGCAACGCCTCCGCCGAGGTGCCCCTGGTCGAACAGCCCGAGGAGAAGCGCCCCCTGCTCCAGCGCATCCTGGGCCAGGTGCACATCACCGTGCACACCGGCCTGGACCCGCAGCAGGACTTGGACATCCGCCTGCGCTGACCGGGGCGCCGCCCCGCCTCTGCCGGGACCACAGCCCCGGCATCGCCCCGCGCCGCCCAGCCGACGGCCCGGCCCCACCAGGGCCGCAGCCTCAAAGGCAGCCGGGCGTCCCGGCCCTGAAGCAGCCACCGCCCCTTCCGGCGCCCCAGGCCCCACACCTGCCCCCTGCCCCGAAGCAGCCACCGCTCTTCCCGGGCGCCCCCCGCAGCTCTCGCACTCCCCATCCCCCCAAAGAAAAAAGGTCTTTTGGAGGAAAGGGGAGGGGGCGCGGGGGAGGGGAAAACCCCCTTTTCTCCTCAAGAAAAGGGGGTTTTC